>NZ_JBEPFC010000001.1:0-223499 GCF_040301705.1 Streptomyces sp. NPDC000151
GTGGCCGTCGTCGGCGAGCGGGGAGCGGGCAAGGCGGCGCTGGCCGCGGCGGCCCGCCAGGGGCTGCACGCGCGAGAACGCCTGCTGCGGGCCTGCCCTCCTGCCGCCCATGACGTCGAGTCCTGGCTGACCCTGTGGACCGCCGAGCTGGGCAAGGAGCACACCTGCGTCATCGTCTCGCGCGTGGACACGCTGCCGGCCTGGGCGGCGGCCGAGCTGACCGACATCTTCACCGGCCTGCGGCGGGCGCCGGGCGGGGGGCCCGGCCCGGCGCCCGGGGCGGAGCCGACGCGTACGCAGCCCTTCCTCATCACCGCCGAGGAGTACGACGCGATCCCGGAGCCGATGGCCGCACTGGTCGATTCGGTGATCGAGGTGCCGCCGCTGCGCCTGCGCCCGGACGACATCCTCCCGCTGGCCCACCACTTCGCCCACCAGCGCCGCGGCCGCCCGGTGCGCTTCACCCGCGCCGCGGCCGACGCCCTGACCTCGTACCCCTGGCCGGAGAACGCCACCCGGCTGCGGCAGGTGATACGCGAGGCGGCCTCCCGCGCCGACACCGTCGACCTCCGGCACCTACCGCCGGAACTCCTCACCGGCACCGGCCACCGCCTGACCCGCCTCCAGGTCCTCGAACGCGATGAAATCATCCGCTGCCTGACCGAGCCGGACGCCACCGTCGCCCGCGCGGCGGCCCGCCTGGGCGTCGGCCGCGCGACCGTCTACCGCAAGATCGCCCAGTACGGCATCCAGCTCCCGCCCCGCCCGGACCGACCGGGGAACGTCTGACGCATTGTGCGGACCCGTGTTGTGCGGATTCGTGGCGCTGAGCGTGGGCTCTACAGCGCCGCCGGGACCACGGCCTCGATCAGGTGTGGTCCCGGTTCCGCCAGGGCGCGCCGGAGTTGGTCGGCGAGCTCTTCGCAGGTGGTTGCCCGGGATGCCGGAACGCCCATGCCTTCGGCGATCCTGACGAAGTCCAGCGCGGGGGAGGAGAGGTCGAGGAGCGTCTTGGCGGCGGGGCCCGACAGGTCGGCGCCGACGCGTTGCATTTCCAGGCGCAGCACAGCGTAGGCGCTGTTGTTGAGGATCACCGTCGTGACGTCGAGGTTTTCGCGCGCCTGCGTCCACAGCGCCGAAATGGTGTACATCGCGCTGCCGTCGGCCTCCAGGCTGATCACCGGGCGGTCCGGTGCCGCGATCGCCGCTCCGGTGGCGACCGGCATGCCCTGGCCGATCGCGCCGCCGGTCAGGGTCAGTACATCGTGCCGGGACGCGCCGGCCGTGGCCTGCGGCAGGGACGCTCCCGAGGTGTTCGCCTCATCGGCGATGATCGCACCGTCCGGGAGCAGCGCGCCGACGACATCGGCCCAGTTCTTCCTGGTGAGAGGGCCGCTCGGCAGCGCCGGCCGGGCGGGTTCCGCCACCGTCGGCGCGGTGTCGGCGGCCACCTGCTCGGCCAGCGCCTCCAGCGCGGCGACCACGTCCTCGCCCTGGCCGGCGAGGGTGTGCACGCGGGCTCCCGCGGGCACCAGGTCGCTCGGCTTGTCCGGGTAGGCGAAGAACGACACGGGAGAGACGGTCCCGGCGACGACCAGGTGGGTGACACCGTTCAGTTGCTTGGCGGCCTGCTCGGCGAAGTAACCGAGCCGTTCGAGGGCGGGCACGCCCGCGCCCCGTTCCAGCCGTGCGGGGAAGGTCTCCACGAACGCCCGCGCGCCGGTGGCGTTCGCGATGCGGCTCGTCGCGCGCAGCCCCGCTGCCCGGCACGCCCGGCCGCCGATCAGTAGCGCGACGGGTTCGCCGCCGCGCAGCACGTCGGCGACGGCCGACACCGCCCGGGAGTCGGGAGCCGCAGGGGTACGTACGGGCAGTGGTTCGGCGACCTCGCCGCCCTCGCCCCAGGAGGCGTCGGCGGGCAGGATGAGCGTCGCGATCTGCCCCGGCGGTTCCATCGACGCCGCCACCGTCGCCGCCGCGTCGGCTCCGACGTCGGCGACCCGGTCGCACCGCCGCACCCAGCCGCTCACCGACCCGGCCACCGGCTCGATGTCCGACTCCAGCGGCGCGTCGTACTTCTTGTGGTACGTGGCGTGATCACCCACCACGTTCACGAGCGGGGTGTGGGCGCGGCGGCCGTTGTGGAGATTGGCCAGCCCGTTCCCGAGACCGGGGCCCAGGTGCAGCAGGGTGGCCGCCGGTTTGTCGGCGATCCGCGCGTAGCCGTCGGCGGCTCCGGTGACGACGCCCTCGAACAGGCCGAGCACTCCGCGCATGTCGGGTACCGCGTCGAGCGCGGCGACGAAGTGCATCTCCGACGTACCGGGATTGGCGAAGCACACGTCCACGCCGGCACGGACGAGAGTGCGGATCAGCGACTGTGCGCCGTTCATGGACAGCCTCTCTCTAGACGGCTCAACCTCGGATACTAAGCGGTCGTTAATTAAGTGTCGAGAGGGTGCCGAGACGGTTCCGAGGCGGTTTCCAGCGTTGACCGTGCCGCACCGATCGTCGATGTCCGTGAGCCTTGACGACCATGGGCACTGCCTCTAGCGTCCGGTGCCTGCCGCCCCTCATCGGCTTGCCCTTTCGCATGCAGCACCCGAGCCAACAAGCCGGAGGTTCGATGCAATCCACCCTTGCCAGAAGCCGATGGGCGATCTTCCTGCTCATGCTCTTCCTGGCCATCAACTTCGCGGACAAGGCCATCATCGGTCTGGCGGCAGGCCCGATGATGGAGGAACTGGGCCTGTCCGCAACCCAGTACGGCTCCATCGCCAGCTCCTTCTACCTCCTGTTCAGCATCTCCGCGATCGTCTTCGGCTTTCTCGGCAACCGGCTCTCCGGCAAGTGGCTGCTGGCCGGCCTCGCGGTGGTCTGGTCACTCGCCCAACTGCCGGTCCTCCTCCCGGCCGCCGGCGTGACGGTGCTGCTCGCGACCCGCATCCTGCTCGGCGCCGGTGAAGGGCCCGGGTTCCCGCTCGGTACCCACGTCGCCTTCGGCTGGGTCCCGGAGAAGAACCGCGGCCTGACCGCGGCGCTGATGACCATCGGCTCCGGACTCGGCGTCATCGTCGGCGCGCCGCTGCTCAACGCGGCGATCGGTGCCTATGGCTGGCGAACCGCCTTCGGCCTTCTCGGAGTTGCCGGCCTCGTCTGGGTGGCCGCGTGGCTGACCCTCGGCGGCGACGGACCGTACGCGGCCCGCCCGGCGGCCGCGCCCGACCGGCAGTCCCGGGCGGTGCCGACCGCCGCGCCGCGGCAGTCCTACTGGCGCCTGCTGTGCACCGGAACGTGGCTGGGCACCGTCTTCGCGGGCTTCACCGTCTACTGGGGGCTCGGCGTCGGGATCGCCTTCCTGCCG
Source organism: Streptomyces sp. NPDC000151 (assembly GCF_040301705.1). Lineage (NCBI taxonomy): Bacteria > Bacillati > Actinomycetota > Actinomycetes > Kitasatosporales > Streptomycetaceae > Streptomyces > Streptomyces sp. NPDC000151. Next base: position 3,365 of record NZ_JBEPFC010000001.1, read on the forward strand.
CTGTACCTGGAGCAGGTCGCCGGCTTCGGCCACGGCTCGGTCGGCTTCGTGGCGAGCGTGCCGGCCTACGCCAGTATCGCGTTCATGCTGCTGGGCGGCGGTGTCTCCCAGCGGCTGATCAAACGCGGCGTCTCCCGGCGCCTGGCGCAGGGGGTGTTGGGCGGTGGCCTGGCACTGCTCGCCGGGGTGTGCACGCTCCTGATGACACGGGTCGGGTCGCCCGCGTTGGTACTGCCGCTCATCGCGCTGGCCTTCGGCGTCGGCAACGCCCAGACGCCGCTGTCACAGGCCGCTGTCGCCGACACCGTGCCCGCTCGGCAGCGGGGCGCCGCCCTCGGGATCTGGTACGCCATCGTCACGCTCGCCGGCGTCGTCGCGCCCATCGTGACCGGCATGTTGATCGACAACGCCGCCACCAAGGCGGCCGGATACGGCCTCGCCTTCGATCTGGCCGGTGGGCTGGTGATCCTCGGCGGGTTGGCGTCCCTCCTGGTCGTCCGCCCCGACCGGGACGCGGCCCGGCTGGGCACCGGTACGGCTGCTTCCGAGTCCGCTTCCGCACCGGAGGCGCGTGGCGCGCGGCAGCGGGGAAGCAGGTAACTCGGCACCGGGGACGCAGGTAACGCGGTACCGAGGAAGCAGGTAACTCGGTCGCATCATGTCCGGGACGTGGACAGACCTTGACTCGCCAATTACCTTAGCGATCGTTCGTCTGGTTTTCTCGCCAGACTGTCCACCGGTGCCGCCGCGGATTGACCGCCCGACGAGGCGTACCCCTCCCCGAAGGAGACACCCGTGCCGACAACCGATGTGCCCGGTACCCGTGCCGCCGCGGTCCCGTCCGCCGGTGAATCCCGGGCCAAAGCCTGGGGTTTCACCGGCCTGCTGATGGTGCTGTACATCGTGAACTGGGCCGACAAGGCCGTGTTCGGCCTCGTGGCCCAGCCGCTCGCCGAGGAGCTGGGCCTCAACTCCTCGCAGATCGGTCTGATCGGCAGTTCGTTCTTCCTGACCTTCACCGTCGGCAACCTGGTCGCGGGCCTGCTCAACCGCTGGATGGCGCTGAAGTGGTCGCTCGCGCTCCTCGCGGTCGGCTGGTCGGCCGCCATGCTCCCGTTGGTCGTCTCCGCCACCTTCACCGTTCTGCTGCTGAGCCGGATGCTGCTCGGCTTCCTGGAAGGGCCGTCGGGCCCGATCATCCACACGGCGCTCTACTCCTGGCACCCGCGCGAGAAGCGCGGCCTTCCTTCGGCCTGCATCACGGCGTGCGCCTCGATCGCCAAGATCGCGGTCGCCCCCGGGCTGGCGGTCGTGGTCGCCGCCTACGGGTGGCGGACCGCCTTCCTGGTCCTCGCGGCCGCGGGCCTGGTCTGGCTGGCGCTCTGGCTCCCCACCTGGAGCCCCGGCCCGTACGGTGAGGACAAGGCGGCCGGGGCGACAGGGGCGACCGGGGTTGCCGACGAGCCGGCCGTCCCGTGGGCCAAGGTGATCCTGTCGCCCACCTTCCTCGGCGGCGCGCTCGCGACGATGTCGATGTACGCCCTGGTGACCGTGGTGCTGACCTGGCTGCCGTCGTACTTCGAGACGGGCCTGGGCTACAGCAGGGTGCAGGCGGGCACCATGTTCGGCTTTCCGAGCATCGCGTCGCTGGTGGTCATGTTCGGGCTCTCCTGGATCGGCGACCGGCTGATCGGGCGCGGCGCCACCTCACGCGTCCTGCGGGGCGTCGTCCCCTCGGTGGCCCTGCTGGTGTGCGGCGCCACGATGGCGCTGCTGCCGAGCATCGGTACGCCGGCCGCCGCGGTCGCCGTCGTCTCGATCGGCTACGCGTTCGGCGCGAGTATCTTCCCGCTGTTCAACGCCGGCCTGGCGGAGATCGTCCCGCCGCGTCAACTCGCCAGTACCCTCGGCATCTTCATGGCCCTGATGTCCCTAGGCGGGGTCTACGGCCCGTACCTCACCGGCTGGATCGTCGACCAGGCCGCAAACCCCGCCGTCGGCTACGGACGCGCCTTCCAGCTCTTCGGGGCCATGGTGCTCGTGGGCGGGCTCGCGGCACTCCTCGGCGTCAACCCCGAACGGGACGCGGCCCGACTGCGCGGACCGGACCGTCACCGGACCCCGGTCACACGTCCCAGGTGACCGGGAGGCTCTTGACCCCGTAGATGTCCGCGGTCTCCGGGCGCAGGGCGACTTCTTCGGCCGGTACGGCCAGGCGCAGCGTGGGGAAGCGGTTGACCAGGGCGGAGAACGCGACCCGCATCTCGACGCGGGCCAGCTGCTGACCCAGGCACTGGTGGATGCCGTGACCGAAGGCCAGGTGCCCGCCGTCCTGCCTGCGCAGGTCGAGCACATGAGGGTCGGCGAAGCGCTCGGGGTCGCGGTTGGCGGTGTGGTACGACAGGATGACGGGCGCGCCGGCCTCGATGGTCCGGCCGCCCAGCTCGACGTCCTCCAGCGCCGTCCTCATGAACGTCTTGGCGACGCTCAGATACCGCAGCAGCTCCTCCACGGCTTGGTCGGCGAGCGCGTCATCGGCGCGCAGCGCGGCCAGTTGGGCCGGGTTCTGCAGCAGCGCGAAGGTGCCCAGCGCCAGCATGTTCGCGGTGGTGTCGAAGCCGGCCGCCAGCAGGATCAGGCTGATTCCCTTCAGTTCCTCATCGGTCAGGTCGCTGTCGGTGAGGTCGCTGAGCACGTCGTCGGTGGGGTTCGCGCGCTTGGCGGCCACCAGCTCCGCGAGGTAGTCCTGGACCGCGGTGTAGGCCGCGATCAGGTCCTCGTCGCTCGTCTCTCCGCTCATGAACGACTCGACGTTCCCCTGGAAGGAGCCCCGGTCCTCGTACGGCACCCCCAGCAGCTCACAGATCACGATGGCGGGGATGGGCTTGGCGAACGCGGTCACCAGGTCGGCCGGCGGCCCGGTTTCCTCCATGGCGTCCAGGCAGTCGGCGGTGATCTGCTCGATGCGCTCGGTGAGCAGGCGCATTCGCCGTACGGTGAACTTGCCCGCCAGCGGCTTGCGATAGCGCCTGTGCTGGGGATCGTCCATGAGGAGGAATTCGCCGGGCGGCGCCGGAGGTACCTCGATGTCGCCGTAGTCGATGGTCGGGTGATAGCGCATGAGTTCCTTGCGCGAGCTGAACCGCGAGTCGGCCAGGACCGATCTGACCAGGTCGTATCCGGTGATCAGCCAGCCGGGTTTTCCGCCGGGGAAGGTGTAGCGGCTGATGGGGCCGTGCCGCCGGGCGTCGGTCAGCTCGGCCGGCGGGTCGAAGGGGCAGCCGGGCTGACGTGCCGTCGGCAGCGTCGTGACGGTGTGCAGGGATTCCCCCATTGCCATTCCTCATCTCGCGATAGGACGTGTTTGGCGTATCGCGAAAGCTACGTTGCATTCAGAGTGGCGTCAATCCATGGAAAGGGATTTACGCAGGTCAGTGGCTGCAATTTGATGCAATGACGCTGGGCTCGAATGCAATGCTGCGTTGCAATGAATGGCGTCGAAGGCAATACTGACGGCATGCCAGGAGGACGATTGACCCAGCAGGAGCGCCAGCGCATCGCGGCGGGGCTCGCCGACGGGCTCTCGTACGCGGAGATCGCCAGGCGGCTCGACCGGCCGACCTCGACGATCAGCCGGGAGGTCGGACGCAACGGCGGCCCCGGCGGCTACCGGCCCCAGCAGGCGCACCAGGCGACGGTCCAGCGGGCGCGGCGTGGCACACCGGCCCCCGCACGCGCGGCCGGACCGCCGGGCGGCGCGGTGGAGGAGGAGATCATCGAGGTGGCGGTCAGGTCGGGGCTGCCGAGGATGACGGCGCGTGTGCACGTCGACCTGTTGTTGTCCGAGGACGGCAGGCGTACCGCGGCCGAGCTGACTCGTCGGCTGAACGTCAGCCCGGCCTCCGTCTCCGTGTCCGTGAACTACCTGGTACAGCACGGATATGTCCGGCGCGAGCGCGATCCGCAGCGGCGTCGCGACATCTACGTGGTCGACGACGACGCCTGGTACAACTCGATCGTGATCAGCTCACGGCAGACGCTCGAGGCGGCGCAGGCCTCGATGGCGGCGGCGGAGACGCTCGGGCTCGACAGCCCCGTGGGGCAGCGGCTGGCCAAGGGAGGGAAATTCCTGGAGCGGGTCATCCTGGACATGGTCGAGTCGGCCGACCGCTGGCGCACCCTCCTGTCGTGACGGGGCGACTGGACGGCACCGGTCACCGGCCCCGCGCCGCCCCGCGTCGTGCCAACAGTTCGACCGGGATGTCCGTGAGCCGGGTACGGATGTACTCGCCCACGGCCTTGCCGACCTGGTCGGCGCGGAGGTTGCTGGAGCCGCCGGTGCCGAGCAGGCCGCGCAGTACGAAGTGGACCGCGTGCAGCTGCGGGAACTCGTGGCGGACGATGTCCAGTTCTTTCGCCTCGGGGACCATCCGCCGCAGCTCGTCGGTGCTCAGCGTGGCCCGCAGCCACGGCCACGCCTCCGGATCGGCCACCCAGACGCCGACGTTGCTGTTGCCGCCCTTGTCGCCGCTGCGGGCGTGCGCGATCCGGCCCAGCGGGGCACGCTCGGTGGGACCGGTCCGCGGGTACGGGTCGGGCTCCGCGTGCACCGGCTGGCCCGTCGGCGCCTGGGTGACGGCGGGCGGCGCGACGGCGATGCGGCGCCCGTCCGGCAGCACGACCCGCTGCTCGACGGCCGTCATGGGCAGCAGCCCGGGCCAGTACTCGATGCGCGGCTGCGGTCCGGTGACCCGCTGCGCGCCGGTGTCGTAGAAGAAGCCCGGGACGCTGCACAGGAACAGCCCGCCGATCCGGCCCGCGAAGTGGGGGTACTCCAGCGGCTCCGGCTCCCGGGCGGTGGCCATGACGCGTACCGGTACGGTCGCCTCCCACTGGCTCTGCGGATCGGCCGCGACGGTACCGATCATGCTGATGTCCAGCTCGTCCACCCCGGGCCCGGCCACCTGGTCCCGGATCTGGGTGCGCAGCAGCTCGTACTTCTCCTCGATGTCCAGGCCGGTCAGATACACCGTCAGCACGATCTGGTGGCCGATCGGGGCGAAGATCGCGACCTTGGTGGTGTGCGGCGGCGGGGAACCGGCCGCACCGGAGACCTCGACCCGGTCGGGGCCCGCCTGGCTCAGCCGGACGCCGTCCAGGTGGACGGTCACATCGGGGTTGAGGTAGCGCGGGCCCTGGATCTCGTACACCAGCTGGGCGGTGACGGTGTCGACGGTGACCGCGCCGAGATCGCGCCCGTGCTTGGTGATCACGCTGCTGCCGTCGGCCGCGACCTCGGCGACCGGGAAGCCCGGCCGGTGCGCGCCGGGGATCTCGGTGAAGCCGGAGAAGTTGCCGCCCACGGCGTGCGGCCCGCACTCGATGATGTGTCCGGCGACCACGGCTCCGGCCAGCTGGTCCCAGTCCTCGGTGCCCCACTCGTGCCACCAGGCCGCCGGGCCGGCCGTCAGCGAGGCGTCGGTGACCCGGCCGCAGACCACGATGTCGGCGCCCTCCCGCAGCGCCGTGGCGATGCCCCAGCCGCCGAGGTACGCATTGGCGCTGATCGGCTCGGCGTCCCAGGACGACAGCGGCTCACCGGTGTCCAGATTCTCCAACTGGTGCCCTGCTGCCCGGAGTTCGCCCAGCCGGGGCAGGAGATTGTCACCCTCGACATGGGCCACCCGGAGCGGCACACCCGCCTCCGCGATCGCCTCGCGCAGGGCGTTCGCCAGCGCCTCCGGGTTGAACGCCCCGGCGTTGGTCACGACCTTCAGGCCGCGCTCGGCGAGGGCGGCGAGGTGCGGGCGGATCTGGCGGAGGAAGTAGGTGATGTATCCCTTGGACGAGTCCTTCGTGTACAGCGGCGACATCGAGGCCAGGGTGATCTCGGCGAGGTAGTCGCCCATCAGCACATCCACCGGGTCACCGGCCATGGCCTCGTCGAACGCGGTGTAACGGTCGCCGTAGTAGCCGGAGAAGTTCGCGATGCGGACCGGCCGTCGGTTCATGTCATTCATTCTGGCCTCTCCTGGTGTCTCCCGGTGAATGAACGATCGTTCAGGTCATGAGGATGCCGGGCGTCGGGGAGGGTGGCAAGCCCCGCGGCGCGCAGACCTCCGGCGCGGCGTGGACGCGTACACTGACCGACGTTCGTTCAGGCGTGAGGAGGGCACCGTGCGAGGTGCAGGCCAGCAGGCCATTCTGGAGGCCGCCCGGCACGAGTTCGCGGAGCGCGGGTACGCCGCCGCGTCGATCCGGGACATCGCCCGGCGGGCCGGCGTGAGCCTGTCGGCGATGTACCACTACTACACCGGCAAGCAGGAGCTGCTGCACGCGCTGGTGAACGACAGCGGCCAGGCGTACTTCGAATCCTGCCGCAAGGAGCTGGAAGCCGCCGGCGACGACCCGGGGGAGCGGCTGGCGGCGCTGGTGCGGGCCACCGTGCGGTACCGCGCGGAGTACCGGCTGGAGAGCAGCCTGACGCTCACCGAGTGGCGCAGCATGTCCGAGGCGCAGTTGGAGGACTTCCAGCGCCGCCAGTTCGACGGCTCCCGGATGTTCCAGCAGATCGTCGAGGACGGGGTGGAGCAGGGCGTCTTCCGCACCCCGCACCCCGAGGACGCGCGGCGCGGGGTGATCGCGATGTGCAACGCCATCGCCCAGTGGTATCGCGAGGGCGGCGAGCTGAGCGTGGACGAGCTGGCCGAGCGTTACGTGGAGCTGGCGCTCGTACTCGTGGAGTACCGCCCGGCGGGCCGACGCCCGCGCCACTCCGCCTGACTGTCCGCTACATCCCCTCGGGGCGGCTCGGCCACGCCGGTACGACATCGAGGTGGTCGGCGATCCGCGCGGGGAACTTCGGCGGTCGCTTCTCCAGGAACGAGGTGACGCCCTCGGCCGCGTCCGGGCCCTGGCCGAGCCGGGTCATCGCCCGCGAGTCCAGCCGGTGCGCCTCCCACGGCGACGCGGCGCCGAGCATCGACCACAACAGCTGCCGGGACAGCGCGACCGACACGGCGGAGGTGTTCTCCGCGATCTCGGCGGCGATCCCGTACGCGGTCGGCAGCAGCTCGGCAGCCGGTACGACCCGCGAGACGAGCCCGCCCGCCAGCGCCTCCGACGCGTCGAAGACCCGCCCGGTCGCCACCCACTCCATCGCCTGCGAGATCCCGACGATCCGGGGCAGGAACCAGCTGGACGCGGCCTCCGGCACGATCCCGCGGCGGGCGAAGACGAACCCGAACCGCGCCGTGTCCGAGGCGATCCGGATGTCCGCCGGGAGCGTCATGGTGGCGCCGACCCCGACCGCGGGCCCGTTGAAGGCCACGATCACCGGCTTGCGGGAGGCCGCGATCCGCAGCGACACGCAGCCGCCGCCGTCGCGCGGCGCCCCGCCGACGGTGCCGAAGTCGGCACGCTCGGCGGCCCGTTGCGGGTCGCTGTGGTCGAAGGTCGCGGCCCCGCCCTGGAGGTCCGCACCGGCGCAGAAGCCCCGCCCGGCGCCGGTGAGCACCACGGCCCGTACGGTGTCGTCGGCGTCGGTGGCGTCCAGCGCGGCGATCAGCTCGGCGGCCATCGTGGTGGTGAAGGCGTTGAGCCGTTCGGGGCGGTCGAGGGTGATCGTGGCGACGCCGTCGGCGACCTCGTAGGCGATCTGCGTGTAGTCGGTCACTTGACGGCCCACTTTCCCGTGAATTCCGGTTCCCGCTTCTCGTTGAAGGCCGCGAAGGCCGCCGGCGCGTCCTCGGTCGCGAAGTTGACCGTCTGGGCGCGCGCCTCGCTCGCCAGCGCGTCCCGCATCGTCCGGTCGGCCCCCTCGTTGAGCAGCGCCTTGTTCTGCGCCAGCGCCACCGGCGGCCCGGCGGCCAGCCGCTCGCCGAGGCCGGTGACGAACTTGTCCAGCTCATCCGGCTCGACCAGCCAGGTCACCAGGCCCAGCCGGTGCGCCTCGTCCGCCTCGATCATCTCGGCCAGCAGCGCCAGCCGCTTGGCCTGCTGCAGCCCCACCAGCTTGGGCAGCAGCCACGAGCCGCCGAAGTCCAGCGACAGGCCGCGGCGCGCGAAGATCTGCGAGAACCGGGACTGCGGGGTGGCGACGACGAAGTCGCAGCCCAGGGCGAGATTCCAGCCCGCTCCGACCGCTACGCCGTCGACCTTGGCCACGGTCGGTACGGGCAGCTCGTGCAGCCGCAGCGCGATCTCGTTGATCCGGTGCATCCGGGACAGCGGATGGGCCTCGGCGCGCCGGCCGGAGAGGTCGGCCCCGGCGCAGAACGCCCCGCCGGCCCCGGCCAGGACGACCACCCGCACTTCCGGGTCGTTGCCCGCCGCGGTCAGCGCCTCGCCCAGCGCGCCCCACAGCTCGTCGTTGATGGCGTTCTTGCGGCTCGGGCGGTTCAGGGTCAGCGTCAGGACGCCACCGGCGCGGTCGGTCAGCAGAACAGGATCGTCGGTCATGACGTCGGACCCATCCTTTCTCACGGAAGGAGAACCTCACGGGATCGCGGGCTCGCCGGCGCTACACCATGGTCTTGAGCTTCTCCAGGTCGGCCAGGCGCCGGGCGGGATCGGGCGATACGGGGTTGACCTTGAGGGTGGTGACCCCGGCGGCCCGATAGGCGTCGAGGCGTTCGGCGACGTAGGAGGCGGGGCCGATCAGCGAGATGTCCCGCAGCAGATCGGCGGGCACCGCGGCCGCCGCCTCTTCCTTGCGGCCGGCCAGATAGAGATCCTGGATCTTGGCCGCCTCGGCCTCGTAGCCGTAACGGCGCGCGAGGTTGTTGTAGAAGTTGCGGCCGCGCGCGCCCATGCCGCCGATGTACAGCGCGAGTTGCGGCCGGGCCAGGTCGACCAGTTCGTCGACGTCCTCGCCGATGGCCAGCGGTGCCTGCGCCACGATGTCCAGCGGTCCGAGCGCCGGGTCGCGCCGGGCCGCGCCCTCGGCCAGCGACGGCCCCCAGACCTCGCCCGCCTTCTCCGGGTGGAAGAAGATGGGCAGCCAGCCCTCGGCGATCTCGGCGGTCAGCGCCACGTTCTTCGGCCCGATCGCGGCGAGGATGACGGGGACGCGGTCACGTACCGGGTGGTTGATCAGCTTGAGCGGCTTGCCCAGCCCCGTGCCCCGCTCGGCCGGGAGCGGGATCTGGTAGTGCCGGCCATCGTGGACGACCTTCTCGCGGCGCCACACCTGCCGGCAGATCTCGACGATCTCCCGGGTACGCGCCAGCGGAGCGTCGTACGGCAGACCGTGGAACCCCTCGATCACCTGCGGCCCCGAGGCGCCGATCCCGAGCGTGAACCGGCCGTCGGAGACATAGTCCAGGCCGGCCGCCGTCATCGCGGTCAGGCTGGGCGTCCGGGTGTAGATCTGGAGGATGCCGGAGGCGATCTCCAGGCGCTCGGTGCGCGCGGCGATGAAGCCCAGCTGGCTGATCGCGTCGTAGGAGTACGCCTCCGGCACGAAGACGATGTCCAGCCCGGCCTTCTCGTAGTCGCCGAGCACCTCGACGGTCTCCTTGAAACCGCCGCTGTAGCTCAGCATCATGCCGATTCTCATCCCGGTCATCCGATGACTCCTCGTGCAGTCAGGTTGTCGATCTCGGCGGTGGAGAAGCCCGCCTGGGCCAGTACGGCCCGGGCGTCCTCGCCCGCTTTCGGGGCGGGCCCCGGGGCGGTGGCCGGGGTGGCGGAGAACCGGGGGGCCGGGGCGGGGCGCAGCGGGCCGTCGCCGTCGAGGAAGGTGGAGCGGGCGGCGTTGTGCGGGTGGGCAGCGGCCTCGGTCAGGGAGAGGACGGGCGTGACACAGGCGTGGGTACCGGCGAAGTGCTCGGCCCACTCGTCCCGGGTGCGGGTCGCGAAGATCCCGGCGAACCGCTGCCGTACGACGGGCCAGCTCTCCTGCGCGCCCTGAGTACCGCACTCGGGGTCGTCGGCCAGGCCCAGTCCGCGCACCAGGTCGGCGTAGAACCGCGGCTCGATCGCGCCGACCGCGACGTGATTGCCGTCCGCGCAGCGGTAGGTGGTGTAGAAGGGCGCGCAGCCGCTGAAGAGGTTGACGCCGCGTTCGTCCCGCCACATTCCGTGGGCGAGGAACCCGTGGGTCATGGCGAGCAGCAGGGCGCTGCCGTCGGTCATGGCCGCGTCCACCACCTGGCCGCCGCCGGTGGCGCGGGCGTGCAGCAGCGCGCTGACCACGCCGAGCGCCAGCAGCATTCCGCCGCCGCCGAAGTCGCCGATCAGGTTGAGCGGGGGAACGGGGTCGCCGCCGGCCGGGCCGATCGCGTGCAGCACACCGGTGAGCCCGATGTAGTTGATGTCGTGGCCGGGGGCCCGGGAGAGCGGCCCGTCCTGGCCCCAGCCGGTCATCCGCCCGTACACCAGGCGCGGGTTACGGGCCAGACAGTCCTCCGGGCCCAGGCCCAGCCGCTCGGCGACACCCGGCCGGAACCCTTCGATCAGGGCGTCGGCGGAGTCGGTCAGGCGCAGTACGGCGGCGGCGCCCTCGGGGTCCTTGAGGTCGACCGTCACCGACCGCCGGCCGCGCAGCAGGATCGTGTCGGCGGCGCTGGCGCGTGCGCCGGGCCGCTCGATCCGTATCACCTCGGCGCCGAGACCGGCGAGCACCATCCCCGCGAACGGGCCCGGGCCGATACCGCCGAGTTCGATGATCCGTACGCCGGCGAGCGGCCCGCCGGACGCGTCCTGTGCGCCGGACGGATCCTGCGCGTCCTGTGCCGCGTTCATCAGCGGCCGGTCCAGCGCGGGGCGCGCTTCTCGGCGAAGGCGCGCGGGCCCTCCTTGGCGTCCTCGGAGACGAAGACCGGCTCCACCAGGGCCTTCTGGCGCTCCTTGGCCTCGGCGGCCGGCCAGACGGTGGAGCCCACGACGACCTCCTTGCTGACCCGGACGGCGAGCGGGCCGTTGGCCGCGATGGCGGCGGCGAGCTCGCGGGCGCCGTCCAGCGCGCCGCCGGGCTCGGTGAGCCGGTTGACCAGGCCGTAGCCGTGGGCGCGGCGGGCGTCCAGGAAGGCGCCGGTCAGGGCCAGTTCCATGGCGATCTGGTACGGCAGGCGCTGCGGCAGCCGCAGCAGTCCGCCGGCGGCGGCGACCAGCCCGCGCTTGACCTCGGGGAGGCCGAACTGCGCGTCGTCGGCGGCCACGATCAGGTCGCAGGCGAGGGCGAGTTCACAGCCGCCGGCCAGCGCGTACCCCTCGACCGCCGCGATCAGGGGCTTGCGGGGAGGTGCGTCGGTGAGGCCCGCGAAACCGCGCCCCTCGATGCTGGGGCGCTCGCCCTTGAGGAACGCCTTGAGGTCCATCCCGGAGCAGAAGGTGCCGCCGGAGCCGGTGAGGACGCCGACGGTCAGGTCGTCGCGGGCGTCCAGCTCGTCGAGCGCGGCGGCGACGCCCTCGGCGACGCTCAGGTTGACGGCGTTGCGGGCCTCGGGGCGGTTGATCGTGATCACGGCGATGCCGTCGGAGAATGTGGTGCTGACCGCATCGGTCATCGGTGGCTCCGTAGGGGGTCGGCGGCCGGGAAGGGCCGGTGCGGGTGCGCTTTCCTTGGGCCCCTCGGGAGGTACTTACTTGGGCGCCATCCGGATGGCGCCGTCGAGGCGGATGACCTCGCCGTTGAGCATCGGATTGTCGACGATGTGCGCGACCAGCGAGGCGTACTCGTCCGGGGTGCCGAGGCGCGACGGGTGCGGCACCTGCTGGCCCAGCGAGTCGCGCACCTCCTGCGAGGCGCGGCCCAGCAGCGGGGTGTCGAACAGGCCCGGCGCGATCGTCGTCACGCGCACCTGACGGTTCGCCAGGTCGCGGGCGATCGGCAGGGTCATGCCGACGACACCGCCCTTGGAGGCGGAGTACGCGGCCTGGCCGATCTGGCCGTCGAACGCCGCCACCGACGCGGTGTTGACGATGACGCCCCGGTCGCCGTCCAGGGGCTCGTTGCCGACCATCTCCGCCGCGGCCAGCCGGATCACATTGAAGGTGCCGATCAGGTTGACCGTGACCACCTTGGTGAACCGCTCCAGGTCGTACGGGCCTTCCCTGCCGACCGTACGGCCCGCGCCGCCGATACCGGCGCAGTTGACGGCCACCCGCAGTGGCGCCGGCCTCGCCGCGGCTTCCACGGCACGCGTCACATCCGCCTCGTGGCTGACGTCGCCGGCGACGAACGCCGCCCGCTCGCCCAGTTCCTTGGCCACCGCCTCGCCGTCGGAGGTCGGTAGGTCGAGCAGCACCACATGGGCGCCCGAGGCCAGCAGTTTCTTGGCGGTGGCCAGGCCGAGGCCGGAGGCCCCACCGGTGACAAGGGCGGAAACACCGTCGGTGCGCATGAAACTCCCCACTTTCTTCCCTGTGGCGGGCCGCCACCGGAGGGCGGCCGGGTGGGAGCCCCCGCGACGAGCGCACCGCGCTCCCGGCGGAAGGGCTGCCGGCGCCGCACCTGGTCTGCTAACTTAACGAGCGTTCGGCAACTGCCGCCCACAGGCAACCACAGCCCCATGGCGGTGTCAACGGAAAGGACAGCCGTGGCACTTGAGATCAGCGGCACCGTGCAGTGGCAGGCGTGGCAGGACCGCGTCCTGCCGCCGGTCGAGCGCGTACGCGACGGACTGTGGTCCCTTCCCGTACCCATCCCCGACAACCCGCTGCGCTACGTCCTGGTGTACGCGCTCGAAGCCGGCGACGGCATCGTGCTCATCGACGCCGGATGGGACGCCGAGGTCTCCTGGCAGGCCCTCAACGACGGCCTGGCCGGGATCGGGACCGCCGTCGAGAACGTCAAGGCCGTCCTCGTCACCCACAGCCACCCCGACCACCTCGGCCTGGCCGGCCGGGTGCGCGAGGCGTCGGGGGCGTATGTCGCCCTGCACGCCCTGGACGCCACCCTCCTGGGCGCGGACACCGACACCCGGGAGAAGTGGCACAGCGGCCAACTGCGCCACCTGATCACGCACGGGGTGCCCGGCACCGAGGCCGCCGCCACGGTGGACGGCATGAACAGCGACCTGCTGTTCCGGGCCGCCCGCCCGGACGTCCTGCTGCAGGACGGGGAGCGGATCAAGCTGCCCGGCCTGGACCTGCGGGTGGTGTGGACACCGGGGCACAGCCCCGGCCACTCCTGCTTCTACGAGCCCGAGCGGCGGCTGCTGTTCTCCGGCGATCACGTGCTGCCCCGGATCACCCCGGCGGTCGGCGTGTACGCCCAGACCCCCGGCGACCCGCTGGCCGACTTCCTGCTCTCGCTGGAGCGGCTGGAGCGGTTCGACGTGGAGGAGGTGCTCCCGGCGCACGAGTACCGCTTCCGCCGGCTGGACGAGCGGCTGGTCCAGATGGCGCGGCACCACACCGAGCGGCTGGCGGAAACGCTCGCCGCGGTACGGGCTGCGCCCGGCGCCACCGCGTGGGAGCTGGCGGCCCGGCTGAAGTGGTCGCGCCCGTGGGCCGCCTTCGGCGCGCAGCAGCGACGGTTCGCGCTGGGGGAGACGCTGGCCCATCTGAAGCTGCTGGCGGCCAGGGACGAGGTCACCGAGGTCGGCAGCACGCCCGGCGGAGGCGGCCCGGCCCGTTGGCACCCGACTCGTTGACACCGCCGCCGTCCGTTGGGAAGAGTGCAGCTCTGTCGAACGACCGTTTAGCTGAGAGGCGCTGAGCGTGATCAAGGCCAGATTCCCCCAGCCGCTGCCGCCGCCGGCGCCCGCAGGGGTTTCACTGTTGGAGCTGCTTGACCTGGAGGCGGTGGACCGCGATCTGTACCGCGGAAACGTCGTCTTCGACGAGCCGTTCGCGCTCTTCGGCGGGCAGGTCGCCGCGCAGGCGCTGATGGCGGCGGGGCGGACCGTCGACCCGGACCGCGCGCCCCACTCGATGCACGGCTACTTCCTGCGCGCCGGGGACTCCGGCCGCCCGACCGTGTTCCGCGTCGAACGGGACCGGGACGGCCGCTCGTACTCCGCGCGCCGGGTGGTCGCCCTGCAGGACGGCGAGGTCATCTTCAGCATGTCCGCGTCGTTCCACGTCGCCGAGGACGGCAGGGACCTCCAGGCGTCGCCGGTACCGGACGCGCCCCCACCGGACACGCTGCCGACCGGGACGATGCCGCGGCTGGCCTCCTTCGAGGCCCGCCAGCCGCGGCAGCCCTACCCCGAGGCGTCCTGGCCGACCCGGTTCTGGGCGCGCTGCACCGCTGACCTCGGGGACGACCCGCTGCTGCACACCGCCGCGCTGGCCTACCTCTCCGACGTCCTCAGCGGCCTCGCACCGCTGCGGGACGCGAGCTGGACCCCGATGAGCAGCCTGGACCACGCGGTGTGGTTCCACCGCCCGGTCCGGCTCGACGACTGGGTGCTGCTCGACCTCGTACCGCATACGACGGGCGGCGGGCGCGGCTGGTACACCGGCACGGTCAGCAGCGCCGACGGCGTCCTGCGGGCGAGCCTCACTCAAGAACAGCTGTACCGGCAGCGCCGCAGCTAGCCGGAGACGGGCCCGGAGTCGGAACCGGAGCCGGTGACACAGACGGAGAGGGAGAGGGAGAGCCGCATGCAGGCACACGACAACGACGCCGTGTCCGCCGCCCGCCGGATGTCGTACGGGGCACAACTCGCCCGCTGCGCACGCAAGTTCCCCGACCGCGTCGCGTTCCAGCACGGGACGCGCGCGGTCACCTTCGCGGAGCTGGACGAGCGGGTCAGCCGGCTGGCGAACGCGCTGAGCGCCCGCGGTATCGAGCGCGGCAGCCGGGTCGCGGTCGCCATGTACAACCGCATCGAGGTCGCCGAGAGTTACCTGGCCGCGGCCCGGCTCGGAGCGATCGCGGTACCGGTCAACTTCCGGCTGGTCGCCGCCGAGATCGCGTACATCCTCGCCGACTGCGGTGCCACCGCGCTGCTGGCCGACGAGCGGACGGCCGCCACCTGCGCGGAGGCGGCCCGGGACGCGGCGGGGCCGCGCGCCGTGCTCGTCGCCGGTGACCCGGCCGCGTACGGTCCGGACGCCGAGCCGTACGAGGCCGTACTCGCCGCCGCCGCGCCGCAGGACCCCGGTGTCGACGTACCGGAGAACGACCCGGCGTTCCTCATGTACACCTCCGGCACCACCGGCCGCCCCAAGGGCGCGGTGCTCACCCACTTCAACCTGGTCATGGCCGCCTTCACGGTGCTCTCCGCGACCGGCGGCGTCCGGCGCGAGCCCGACAGCACGTTGCTCGGGGTGCCGATGTTCCACATCGCCGGGCTGGGCGTGACCCTGCGCGGGCTGCTCGACGGCGGCCGGGTGGTGATCGACGCATCGTCGGCGTTCGATCCGGCGGCCCTCGTCGACGTGCTGGAGAAGGAGCGGATCACCCACTGCTTCCTCGTGCCGAGCCAGTGGCAGGCGGTCTGCGCGGTACCCGGGATCAAGGACCGCGAGCTGGCGCTGCGCACGCTGATCTGGGGTGCGTCGGCCGCGCCGCCGTCCGTACTGGAGTCGCTGCGGGAGTGTTTCCCGGAGGTCCCCGCATACAGTGCGTTCGGGCAGACCGAGATGAGCCCGACCACCACGGTGCTGCGGGCCGAGGACGCGGTGCGGAAGACGGGGTCGGTCGGAACGCCGCTGCCGGGCATAGAGGCGCGGATCGTCGACGAGGAGATGCGGGACGTCCCGGTCGGGGACATCGGCGAGATCGTCTACCGCGGGCCGACGACGATGCTCGGGTACTGGAACAAGCCGGCGGAGACCGCGGCCGCGTTCGCGGGCGGCTGGTTCCACTCCGGTGATCTGTGCCGGATGGACGAGGACGGCTTCATCTACGTCGTCGACCGCAAGAAGGACATGATCATCTCCGGCGGGGAGAACATCTACTGCGCCGAGGTCGAGGCCGTCATCGACGCGCACCCCGGCGTCGCCGAGGTCGCGGTGATCGGCGTCGACCACCCGAAGTGGGTGCAGACGCCGCGCGCGGTGGTCGTCCCGGCCGACCCCGCGAACCCGCCGGCCGAGCAGGAGCTCATCGACCACTGCCGCGGCAGACTCGCCTCGTACAAGAAGCCGACGTCGGTGGTCTTCGTGGCCGCGATGCCACGCAACGCGAGCGGGAAGATACAGAAATTCCGGCTGCGCGAGCAGTACGGCACCGAGGAAGCAGCTGGGCCGTCAACTCCCGGGCGTGCGCAGTCACTTGGTGAGTGACCCGACCCTGGACAGGTGTGCAGCACAGGTATAACTTAACGATCGTTCGAGAACGTAATGGCCGTGCACAACGTTGCCATGCAAAGGGGTTGCTGTGCGCCTTTCGGTGTTCAACGAGGACCACGAGGCTTACCGTCAGACGCTGCGGGACTTCATCGAGAAAGAGGTCGCGCCCGTCCACCACGAGTGGGAGGAGCAGGGCCACCCGCCGCGGGACTTCTACCGCAAGCTCGGTGAGCTGGGCGTACTCGGCATCCAGGTGCCGGAGGAGTACGGCGGCGCCGGCGAGAGCAGCTTCAAGTTCGCCGCGGTCACCATGGAGGAAACGGCCC
This sequence comes from Streptomyces sp. NPDC000151, assembly GCF_040301705.1. Classification (NCBI taxonomy): domain Bacteria; kingdom Bacillati; phylum Actinomycetota; class Actinomycetes; order Kitasatosporales; family Streptomycetaceae; genus Streptomyces; species Streptomyces sp. NPDC000151. Next base: position 19,882 of record NZ_JBEPFC010000001.1, read on the forward strand.
GCGCCGGCGTCTCCTTCGGCAACTACTCGGTCCACGCCAACCTGATCCTGCCGTACCTGATGAAGTACGCCACCGAGGAGCAGAAGCAGCGCTGGCTGCCCGGCTTCGCGAGCGGCGACATCATGACGGCGATCGCCATGACCGAGCCCGGCACCGGCTCGGACCTGGCGAACATCCAGACCAAGGCACAGCTGTCCGCGGACGGCCGGCACTACGTCCTGAACGGCGCCAAGACCTTCATCACCGGCGGAGCGCTGGCCGACCTCGTCCTGGTCGTGGCGCGCACCACCCCGTACGACCCCGAGGACCGCCGTGCGGGCCTGTCCATCCTGTGCGTGGAGACCGCCGCCGAGGGCTTCGCGGTCGGCCGCAAGCTGCAGAAGATCGGGCTGAAGGCGTCCGACACCGCCGAACTCTCCTTCACCGACGTCAAGGTGCCGGTGGCGAACCTGCTCGGCGAGGAGGGCAAGGGCTTCTCCTACCTCTCCCACAACCTCCCGCAGGAGCGGCTGTTCATCGCGCTGGGCGCTGCCGCCGCCGCTGCCGCCGCGCTGCGCTTCGCGACCGGGTACGTCAAGGACCGCACGGTCTTCGGCAAGCCCGTCGCGCACTTCCAGAACACCAAGTTCGTACTGGCGGAGTGCGCGACCGAGGTCGAGGCGGCGCAGCTGTTCGCCGACCGGGCCCTGGAGCTGCACGACGCCGGGGAGCTGAGCGTCGCCGATGCCGCCAAGGCGAAGCTGTACTGCACCGAGGCGGCGGGCCGGGTCATCGACAAGTGCCTCCAGCTGCACGGCGGTTACGGCTACATCACCGAGTACCCGATCGCCCGCCTGTACGCCGACACCCGTGTCTCGCGCATCTTCGGCGGCACCAACGAGGTCATGAAGACCATCATCGCCAAGTCGCTCGGCCTGTGACACCACCCTTCCCCGCAGACGCACCGAGATACACCGAGACGCACCGAGACGGACCAGAGGAGCACCTTCATGCGTGACGCAGTCATCGTCGACGCCGTACGCACCCCCGTCGGCAAGGGCAAGCCGGGCGGCGCGCTGTCCGGCATCCACCCCACCGACCTGTCGGCGCACGTCCTCAAGGCGCTGGCCGAGCGCAACGGCCTGGACCCGGCCACCGTCGACGACGTGATCTGGGGCTGTGTCTCCCAGGTCGGCGAACAGGCCGGCTGCATCGGCCGCTACTCCGTACTCGCCGCCGGCTGGCCCGAGCACGTCCCGGGCCTGACCATCGACCGCCAGTGCGGCTCCTCGCAGCAGGCCGTGCACCAGGCCGCCGCGGGCGTCATCGCAGGTCAGTACGACATCGCCATCGCGGGCGGCGTCGAGTCGATGTCCCGGGTGCCGATGGGGGCCAGCCGCTCCGGCGGCCAGTACGGTGAGGCGTACGGCCCGCTGGTCGCCGAGCGCTACGACCACTACCGCTTCAACCAGGGCGTCGGCGCCGAAATGATCGCCGAGGAGTTCGGCCTCAGCCGCGCTGAGCTGGACCAGCACGCCCTGGACTCGCACGCGAAGGCGGCCCGCGCCATCGACGAGGGCCGCTTCAAGGGCCAGATCGCCCCCGTCACCGTCACCGACGCGGACGGCAACGAGCGGGTCTTCGACACCGACGAGGGCGTGCGCCGCGGCGGCACGCTGGAGAAGCTGGCCGGCCTGCAGACCCCGTTCAAGGAGAACGGTGTCATCTCCGCGGGCAACGCCTCGCAGATCTCCGACGGCGCAGCGGCCCTGCTGGTGACGACCCGCCAGGTCGCCGACCGCAACGGCTGGACGCCGATCGCCCGCTTCCACACCGGTACCGTCGTCGGCGCCGACCCGATCACCATGCTCAAGGGCCCGATCCCGGCCACCCACAAGGTACTCGACCGGTCCGGCCTCACCCTGGCCGACATCGGGACCTACGAGATCAACGAGGCGTTCGCCTCCGTATCCCTGGGCTGGCAGCGCCGGACCGGCGCGGACTACGACCGGCTGAACCCCAACGGCGGCGCCATGGCCCTCGGCCACCCCCTCGGCGGCTCCGGCGCCCGCCTGATGACCACCCTCGTCCACCACATGAAGGACAACGGCATCCGCTACGGCCTCCAGTCCATGTGCGAGGGCGGCGGCATGGCCAACGCGACGATCCTGGAGCTGCTCTGAAAGTACGGTTCTTACGACTCGGCCGCCGTGGTGGAGGCGCCGGAGGCCGGGCCGAAGGCGGGGGCGGGTACGGATTCCGGGGACAGGAGTACGGAGGGCCGGCCGTCCACGCCCACCGGTACGTCGCCGTCGATGGTCACCCGGCGCAGCTTGCGTACGTGGTCGTCGGAGTCGTCGACGCCGTAGTGCTGGGTGGCGCGGTTGTCCCAGATCGCCACGTCGCCGACCTGCCACTGCCAGCGCACGGTGTTCTCCGGCCGCTCGATGTGCGACTGGAAGAGGTTCACCAGGGCGCGTGAGTCCGATCCGGTGAGGCCGGCGATGCGCTGTGCGAAGTTGCCGAGGAGCAGGACGCGTTCACCGGTCTCCGGGTGCACCCGGACCACCGGGTGCTCGGTGCGGAACTTCGTGGCGGTGAAGACCTCTCGGTAGTGGGTCAGCTGCTCGGGCACGGCATTCGGGCGCAGCGCCGCGTAGTCGTAGTCGTTGGTGTGCACGGCCCGGAGGCCGTCGGCGAGGGCGCGCAGCGGCTCGGGCAGATTGCTGTACGCCGTCGCGGTGTTGGCCCACAGGGTGTTGCCGCCGTAGGGCGGGATGACGACGGCGCGGAGGATGGAGAAGGCCGGGTAGGCGGGGACGAAGGTGACGTCGGTGTGCCACTGGTTGGCCCGGCCGCCGTAGTCGGAGTCGATCGGCAGGGCGTAGCGCCCGTCGGCCGAGGGGACGGTCGGGTGCGCCACCGGGGTGCCGAGGAGCGTGGCGAACTGCTCGTGGCTCTCCTCGTCCAGGTGGTGCTGGTCGCGGAAGAAGACGACCTTGTGTTCCAGCAGGGCGGCGCGGATCGCGGCGACCGTCTCGGGCGCGAGGTCGCCGCCGAGGCGCACCCCGGAGATGACGGCGCCGAGGCGGCCGCCCACCTTCTCCACGGTGAGCTGTGCGGGGGCGGTCGTGGTGGAGGTCATGGCGGGTGTCCCTTCGGGAGACGGGCGTGGACGTGGGTGCGGACGACGTCCGGGCGTTGATTCGACTCGGAGCGGAAGTAATTCGGTCGTGGAGAGGCCGTACCGCGGGTGCGACGGCAGGCCGGAAGAACTCGGCGATGTCGCTCAGCGGCAGCAGCGTGCCGCGAGGTCGCGGCTCGTACACGCTGCCGAGGCCAGGCGCCCCAGGTCGACATGGAGCCGCGGGACGAGAACGGTCGTCGCGGTCATGACCGGGAGCGTGGCAGCGTCCGCCGAGGTGCGTCAAGCACCCGCGATCTCCCCGCACAACGCGTCCGGATGGTTCAATCGGCCTCTGCGCCGGGGCCGTTGCGCAGTGCGCGTACGGCCGTGAAACCGGCCCTGACCAGCGGTGATGGCTGCAACGCCGAGGCGGTGCGGGAAGCGCGGAGCCGCTCGGGCGCCCGCCGTCGTCCCGGCGGCGGGATTTCACACTGCGGCAATGTGAGACCAGGAAGGCCGACCGATGACACCTGCCAACCCCACTCCGCGCATGGCGGGCGACGGACGCCGCGAGGCCAATACCGCCGCCGTGCTGAAGACGGTGCTCGATCACGGCCCCGTGGCGCGCAGCGGCATCGCCAGGCTCTCCGGGCTGAGTCCCGCTGCCGTCTCCCGGCAGTGCACCGATCTCACCCGGCTCGGCCTGGTGCGCGAGGTGCCGGGCCGCGCCGAAAGCGGCGCTGTGGGCCGCCCCCAGGTCCCCGTCGACCTGCACACCGCCGACGGCGGACCGGTCGCGGCGGGCGTCCACATCGGCGTGCCCGCCTCGACCTTCGGCATCGTGGACCTGCGCGGCACGGTGCTGGCGAAGGAGGTGTTCCCGCACGAGGGGATCGCCGCCGAGCACCTCCAGAACCAAGTGCTGGACGCGCTGCGAGAGTTCGTCGCGGCGGCAGGGGCCGGGCGGCCGTTGCTCGGGGTGGGCGCGGCGATGGGCGGGTGGATCGAGCCGCGCGAGGGCACCGTGGTCCGGCACGACCTGCTGGGCTGGCGGGGCCGCCCGCTCGGCGCCGCCCTCGCCGCGCGGCTGGGCCTGCCCGCCGCGGTCGACAACCACGCCCGTGCCATCGCCCAGTCGGAGATCCTCTTCGGCAGGCCGGCGGCCCGCCGCAGTCTGGTGCACCTCTTCGTCGGCAATGTGGTCGACGCCGCGGTCGGCATCGCGGGCGTGGTGCACCGCGGGCCGCGTGCGGGCGCCGGCGACGTGGCCCATCTGCCGGTGCCCGACTCCACGGTGGCCTGCGACTGCGGGCGCGTCGGCTGTCTCGGGGCGACGGCGTCCGATACCGCGATCGCGCGTACGGCGGTGCGCCGCGGCATCCTCCCCGAGCCGGATGCCACGCTGCTGGTGGAGGCCGCGGCGGCCGGGGACGCGCGGGCCGACCGGCTGCTGCGCGAGCGGGCCAGGGCGGTGGGGCGGGCCACCGCGCTGCTGCTCGATGTGCTCAACCCCGACCTCGTGGTGATCACGGAGATGTCCAGCGGTCGGGATGCGACGTATCTGGAGGAAATCCGGGGTGCCGCGGTCGATCTGTCGCACGTGTGCGACGACCCGGAACGCATCGTGAGTCCACATGCCGGACGGGAGGTGCTGCCGGTCGCGGCCGGCACCGTCGTACTCAATCCCCTGTTCCGGCGGCCTCTTCGGGCCCTGGGGGAGCGGACGACATATGAGGCACATGCGCGCGCAACAGGGGTACACACGCCCGCAACAACTGACGGTGCGTCGGCAATGGACGCCGGTTGACCGGTCGCAGGACTCACTGTCATATTGCTCGCGTGAATCCGGACATGCGCCTCATCGCCCGCAGGCACGTCGACCTCTGTCGACAGGCCAGCGCGGTCTGTGCTGTCCACAGCTGATTCCTCCTCCTCTCACCATGCCTTGAGGCCGTACCGCCTGCTTTTCGCGCGGGCGTCGGGCCGTTGCATGTCCCTCAGTCGCTCCGGGTGTGAGCCCCGTCGGCACTTAATTTCTGCCGCAGCGAAAAGAACGCCCACGGTCGACAAGCCCCACCACCACTCCGTCATCAGGCAGGCCCCATGACCGAGCCGTACCCTTCTCCGTCTCCCCACCCCTCCCGGCGCAGCGCCCTGCGTGCCACCGGCGCCGGTGCCCTGCTCCTCGGATCGGTCCTGACCGGCTGCCGTTCGGCGGTGTCCGCGTCGACCTACCGGGCCGGGGACGGTGGCGGCCCCCGGCGGGGCGGCACCGTCAGCGTGGCCATCAACAGCGACTTCACCCCGAGCCTGCTGTTCTCCCAGAGCTCACAGGCCCTCCAGAACCGGCTGCTGTTCAACACCCTCACCCGGTACGACGACGCGCTGCGGCCACACCCCGAACTCGCCACGTCGTGGACGTACGCGCAGGACGGCCGCAGCATCACCCTGCGGCTCAGGGACGATGTGACGTACCACGACGGCCGCCGGTTCACCGCCGACGACGTCATCTTCGCGGTGCGCAACCTCCAGGACCCGCAGCGCGCCGCCCAGTTGAGAGCCACCGCGGCCGCCGTCACCGGCTTCGAGAAGCGCGACGACCACGAGCTGGTACTGAAGCTGGCCCACCCGGTGACCAACCTCTTCGACCTCTTCGAATTCATGATCATCCCGGACCGGCACACCGTCGAGCAGGCCGTCTCCGGCAAGTGGCTCAACGGCACTGGGCCCTTCCGCCTGAAGAAGTGGAGCCCCGGCTCGACCCTGAGCCTGGTCCGCAACGACAGCTACTTCAAGCCCGGCCGCCCCTACCTCGACGCGGTGGAGCTGCGCGTCATCCCGCAGGCGGAGGCCCTGATCTCATCCCTCCGCTCCGGCCAGTCCCACCTGTCCTACCAGGTGCCCGGAAAGAGCATCCGCACCGTCCGCGACAATCCCGATCTGGTGGTCACCACCTACGACACCGGCGCCGGAGCCAGCTACCTCGGCGTCAACACCACCATCGCCCCCTTCGACGACAAGACCGTCCGCCAGGCGCTGGCCTGGTCGGTGGACCGCGACCGCATCCTGAAACAGTCACTCGGCGGCTACGGCCTGGCCTCCGCCGCCCCCTGGCCCAAGTCGTCCCCGGCCTACACCGAGGCCAACCGCACCCACTACACCTACGACCCCGCCAAGGCGCGCCGGCTGCTGAAGTCCGCGGGCCACAACCGGCTCACGGCACCGCTGCTCCATCTCAACTCGCCCGAATCCACGGCCATCGCCGAGGCCGTCCAGTACGACCTCCAGCAGGCGGGTGTCCGCGTCACACTGCAGCCCACCGACCCGGCCACCGCGCAGAAGAAGCTCATCTCCCAGGACATGCCGGCGCTGTGGACGATGGACCACGGCTTCGCTCAGGTCCGGCCCGCGACCCTCGCCGTCAGCGCGTATCCCTTCAACGAGGCCAAGAACACCTCGAAGTACCGCTCGGCGCACTACACGCAGGTCGTACGGGAGGCGTGGACGGCCGCCGGGGCCGGCACCGCACGACAGCACGCCCTGGCCCAACGGGTCTCCGACGTCCTGCTCGACGAGGCGTTCATCATCGACCTCGTCGTCCAGGGGAGCGTGCAGGTCGCCAGCAGCAAGCTGCACGGCGCCACGCTCAACAAGTTCATGTACCTCAACCTCGACAACGCCTACCTGGTGTGATCATGCGCAGCTACCTCCTCAAGCGGCTGCCGTCCGCGCTCCTCGTCCTCCTCCTCGCCTCCTTCTTGATCTTCGGCATCCTGCGGCTGGTCCCCGGCGACCCCGCGAGCGCCCTCGCCGGGCCGGACGCCGACGCCGCCACCGTGGCCGCCATCCGCGACCGGCTGGGCCTGAACGAACCCCTGCTCGCCCAGTACGGCTCCTGGATCGGCGGACTGGTCAGCGGCGACCTCGGCCCCTCGTACGTGATCGGCGGCGACACCGCCGACCTCATCACCGGCGGGCTGGGCGCCACCTTCGAACTCACCCTGGGTGCCCTGCTGTTCGCCGTCGTACTCGGCGCCGCGTTCGGTGTACTCGGCGCGACGGCACGCAGCCGCTGGGTCCGTACCGCCGTCCGCGTCGCCACGACCGGAGCGCTGGCCGTGCCGCCGTTCGTCACCGGAGTCCTGCTCGTCCTCGTCTTCTCGGTGGCCGTCCGCGTCCTGCCCTCCGGCGGGCGGGTGTCGCTCCTGGAGGCGCCCGACCTCGCCGTGCAGTACCTGTTGCTGCCGTCGCTGTGCCTCGCCCTGCCCAGCGCCGCCGTGCTCGGCCGTTACCTCAAGGACGGCATCGAGCGGACCCTCGGCGAGGACTACGTCCGTACCGCCACCGCAGCGGGCGTCGCGCCGCGCAGGCTGCTGTGGCGGCACGCGCTGCCCAACGCGCTGCCACCGGTCGTGACCGTCCTCGGCATGCAGATCGGCCAACTCCTCGGCGGTGCCGTCCTGGTGGAGGCGATCTTCGCCTGGCCAGGGCTCGGCCAGCTCGCCGAACAGGGCCTCGTCCGCCGCGACTACCCGGTCGTCCAGGACCTGCTGCTGCTCCTGGTCACCGTCTTCGTCCTCGTCCAACTGCTCACCGACCTCGTCTACGCCTGGCTCGATCCCCGGATCAGGTGGGAGTGACCGCCATGACCACCATCACACCGACCGCCGGTGCCGCCCCGAGCACCGCGCCCGCCGCCCGCGCGGCGCGGGCCCGCCGCCATCCGTACCTGACAGCGCTGCGCACCCCGCGCGGCCTGACCGGCCTCGCCCTCGTCGCGCTGATCGTCCTCGGTGGACTCCTCGCACCCCTGCTGAGCGGCCACGATCCCACCGCGCAGAGCGGCCTGGGCCTCGCCGGGCCCGGCACCGCGGGGCATCCGCTCGGCACCGACGACCTCGGCCGCGACCTGCTCGGCCGGGTACTGTACGGAATCCGCACCGACCTGGGCGTCATCGCCGTGGCCGTGCCGATCGGTGCGCTGCTCGGCTGCCTCTTCGCGCTGCTGGCGGCCGTCCACCCGGTCGCCGACACCGCCGTACAGCGGATCTTCGACCTGATCCTCGCCTTCCCCGGGCTGATCCTCGCGCTCGCCGTCACGGCCGTGCTCGGCCCGGGCCGGCTGCCCGTGATCCTGGTGATCGCCCTCGCCGAGATCCCCGTCTTCGGGCGGCAGCTGCGCGGCGGCATCCTCGTCCAGCGGGAACGCGAGTACGTCGTCGCAGCGCGCGTCGGCGGCACGTCCAGCTCCCGCGCACTGGTCCGCCACATCCTGCCCAACGCGGCCGACCCGCTCGTCGTGCAGCTCGCCCTCTCGCTCACCGTCGCGGTCTTCCTGGAGGGGGCGATGAGCTTCCTCGGCGTCGGCGTCCGGCCCCCGGAACCCACCCTCGGCAGCGTGCTCAACCAGTCCATGCCCTACCTCGCCGACGCTCCGCAGTTCGCCGCGGGGCCGCTGCTCGCGGTGACCGCGCTCGTCCTCGGTCTCTCGCTGGTGGCCGATGCCCTGAACCGGGAGATACGCCGATGACCACCACCGAGTCCAGCCCCCTGGCCAGTGAGCGGGCAGCGGATACCGACACCGAACTGCTCGAAGTACGCGACCTCTCCGTCGAGTTCACCGCGCCCGACGGCCGGCCGGTGCGGGCCGTGCGCGACGTCTCGTTCACACTGCGGCGCGCCGAGACCCTGGCCATCGTCGGTGAATCCGGCTCCGGCAAGTCGACCACCGCGTACGCGGTCGCCCGGATGCTGCCCGGCACCGGACGCGTCACCGGCGGCTCCGTACTCCTGGACGGCGAGGACCTGGCAGCGGCCGACGAACGCCGGCTGCGCACCGTGCGCGGCGCCCGCATCGGCATGATCTTCCAGGACCCGATGACGTCCCTGAACCCGGTGCTCACCGCGGGCACCCACCTCGACGAGGTGCTCCGCGCCCATGGATACGGCGACCGGAACGCACGTCGCGCCCGCGCCGCCGAACTCCTCGGCCTGGTCGGCATCCCCGACCCCGAGCGGCGCCTGGACGACCACCCGCACCGTTTCTCCGGCGGCCAGCGCCAGCGCATCCTCATCGCCATGGCCCTCGCCGGTGAACCGGACGTCCTGATCGCCGACGAACCCACCACGGCCCTCGACGCCACCGTCCAGGACCAGATCCTGACCCTGCTCACCGACCTCAACCGACGCACCGGCACCGCACTCGTCCTCATCTCCCACAACATGGGCGTGGTGGCCCGCACCTGCGAGCGCGTCCTGGTGATGTACGGCGGATCGGTCGTCGAGGACGGCCCCACCGACCGGGTGCTGACCCGGCCGCGCCACCCCTACACCGCGGGGCTGCTCGCCGCCGTACCGCGGCTCTCCGCACCCTCGGGCACCCGCCTGACCGGCATCCCCGGCAGCCCGCCCGACCCCGCACGGCCGGTGGCGGGCTGCGCCTTCGCGGAGCGGTGCGCCTTCGTCGAGGACCGCTGCCGCACCGCCCGGCCCCCGCTCGTAACCCTGGACGACGGGCTGCGCGCCGCCTGCCCGCCCGCCGCCGACCGTACGGAACCGCTGCCCGCCCCCGTCGCCCCCGAACGCATCGACCGGCCGGCGCCCGGCGGCACCGTGCTGGTCGCCGAGAACATCCGCAAGGTGTACGGAGGGCGTGGCCTCACCGGGCGCGCGAAGGGCTTCACCGCGCTGGACGGCGTGTCCCTCACCCTCGCGGCAGGGGAGACCCTCGGCATCGTCGGCGAGTCCGGCTCGGGGAAATCGACGCTGGCCCGGGTCCTCGCCCACGCGCACCCCTCGGACGGCGGCACGCTGCGGCTGCGCGGCCAGGACATCACCCGGCCGTCGCGCGGGGAGCTGCGTGCGGTACGGCGTGCCGTCCAGATGGTGTTCCAGGACCCGTACGCCTCCCTCAACCCGCGAATGACGGTGGGTCAGATCGTGGCCGAGCCGCTGATCTCGCTCGGCCTCGGTGACCGCCGGGCGCGGGAACAGCGGGTCGCCGAGCTGCTCCGGCAGGTCGGACTCGACCCGGCCGTGGCCGCCCGTCACCCGCGCGCCTTCTCCGGCGGCCAGCGGCAGCGCATCGGCATCGCGCGCGCCCTGGCACCCGAACCCACCGTGCTCATCTGCGACGAACCCGTCTCCGCGCTCGACGTCTCTCTTCAGGCGGGGATCGTCAACCTCCTCGGCGACCTGCAACGCGACCTCGGGCTCGCGCTGGTCTTCATCGCCCACGACCTCGCGGTGGTCCGCCAGGTCAGCCACCGCATCGCCGTGATGCACAACGGGCGGATCGTGGAGACCGGCAGCGCCGACGAGATCTGCGAGAACCCGCGCGATCCCTACACCCGGGCGCTGCTCGCCGCGGCCCCGGAGCCCGTGCCCGTCGCGCCGCGCGAGCGAGCGCAGTACGCACCGAGCGGGGCGCGGGCATGACCGCCCAGGGCATGGTCACCACCGCCTCTTGTTGTGCGCCGCACCGCCCTGGGACGGCCCCGGCCCCTTCGCCCGTACCACTGGAGTTCGCGCCCCGCGGCGTCCCGGCCGGACACCGCATGGCCGACTTCCCCGGCGGCGCCTTCCGGATGGGCGACGCCTTCGGCGAGGGGTACTGGGCCGACCGCGAGGGACCCGTCCGCGAGGTGACCGTAGCGGCCTTCGCCATCGACACCACCGCCGTCACCAACGCCCAGTACGCCGCCTTCACCGCCGCCACCGGCTACGCCACCGACGCCGAACGCCTCGGCAGCTCCTTCGTCTTCCACCAGCTCCTCGCGCCCACCGCCCGCCGGCACGTCCTCGGCCGGGTGGCGGGCGCACCGTGGTGGCTCGGCGTCGAGGGAGCGGCCTGGCACGCCCCCGAAGGCCCCGGCTCGCACGTTGACGACCGCCCCGACCACCCCGTGGTCCACATTTCGCACGCGGACGCCCGCGCCTACTGCGAATGGGCCGGGCTGCGGCTGCCCTCTGAAACCGAGTGGGAGTACGCGGCGCGCGGCGGCCTCGACGGCGCCCGCTTCCCGTGGGGCGATGACTTCACCCCCGGCGGGCGCGAAATGTGCAACACGTGGCTCGGCGACTTCCCCCGCCGCTCGGCCCGCCCCGGCGGCCGCACCGGCACCGTCCCGGTCACCGCGTACGAACCCAACGGCTTCGGCCTGTACAACACCTCGGGCAACGTCTGGGAATGGTGCGCCGACGCCTTCGGCCCCGGCGAGCGGGTCATCCGCGGCGGCTCCTACCTGTGCCACGCCTCGTACTGTCACCGCTACCGGGTCGCGGCCCGCTCCCACAACACCCCCGACTCCTCCACCGGACACGGCGGCTTCCGCTGCGCCCGCGACCTCCCGCAGCCCCGGCTCCCGCAACCCCCGACGGAAGGAACCACGCCGTGAAGGCCGTCATGGTCATGTTCGACAGCCTCAACCGGCACCTGCTGCCGCCCTACGGCGCCGACTGGACGCACGCGCCGAACTTCTCCCGGCTGGCCGAACGCACCGTCACCTTCGACAACTGCTACGCGGGCTCGATGCCCTGCATGCCGGCCCGTCGCGAACTCCACACCGGCCGCCACAACTTCCTGCACCGCAGCTGGGGACCGCTGGAGCCGTTCGACGACTCCATGCCGGAACTCCTCAAGCAGCACGGCGTGTACACCCACCTCGTCAGCGACCACCAGCACTACTGGGAGGACGGCGGGGCGACCTACCACTCCCGGTACAACACCTGGGAGTTCTTCCGCGGCCAGGAGGGCGACCCGTGGAAGGGCCACGTGGCCGACCCTGAGCCGCCGCGTGACCTGCACTCCGGGCGGGGCGAGATCTGGCGGCAGGACTGGGTCAACCGCCAGTACCTCGACACCGAGGCCAAGCAGCCGCAGACCCTCACCTTCGACGCGGGCCTCAAATTCCTCCGCGTCAATCACACCGAGGACAACTGGTTCGTACAGATCGAGACCTTCGACCCGCACGAGCCGTTCTTCACCCAGCAGCACTACAAGGACATCTACCCGCACGACTACGACGGGCCGCACTTCGACTGGCCCGACTACACCAAGGTCACCGAGACCGAGGAGCAGCAGGCCCACGCGCGTTATGAGTACGCCGCGCTGCTGTCGATGTGCGACCGCTCACTCGGGCGAGTCCTGGACGCGATGGACGAGTACGGTCTGTGGGACGACACCCTGCTGATCGTCTGTACCGACCACGGCTTCCTGCTCGGCGAGAAGGGCTGGTGGGCCAAGGTCGTCCAGCCCTGGTACAACGAGCTGGTCCACACCCCGCTGTTCGTGCACGACCCGCGCCGCCCGGAGGCCGCCGGCAGCCGCCACGACGGGCTCGTGCAGACCATCGACCTCGCGCCCACCCTGCTGGAGTACTTCGGCGTCCCGCCCACCCCCGACATGCAGGGCCGCCCCCTCGGCGAGGCACTGGCAGGCCAACTGCCGCGGGAATCAGCGCTCTTCGGCATGTTCGGCGGCCACGTCAACATCACCGACGGCCGTTACGTCTACATGCGCGCCTGCCACGACGACACCAACGAGCCGCTGTACGAACACACCCTGATGCCCACTCACCTCCGCGGCCGCTTCTCGCCCGAGGAACTCTCCGACATCCGCCTCGCCGAGCCGTTCCCCTTCACCAAGGGAGTGCGCACCCTCCGTGTCGAGGCCCGCACCTCACCGCTGCTCGGCCCGGCCCGCTTCGGCACCCTCCTCTTCGACCTGGAGACCGACCCCACGCAGGAGCACCCGCTCGCCGACGACGAGGTCGAGCTCCGGATGCTGCGGCTCCTGGTCGAGCAGCTGCGCGCGGGCAACGCCCCGGACGACCAGTACGAACGCCTCGGGGTGCCCCACGACCCGGCCGCGGTCACCGAGAAGCATCTGCTGGTCACCGCGCAACGCGAGCGCGCCGACGCGGCACGCGTGCCGGCACCGCGCTCCGACGAATTCCCCGAGGGGCGGCTGAACCTCCGTACCCCGTTGGTGGAGCTGCTGTCCGAACCGGCGGCCGTCGAGGCGGTACGCAGACTGCTGCCCGGCTTCCTCGACACCGAGCTGCTCACCGTACGCGGCGGCGGCTCCCTGCTGCAGCTCGCCGCCGCCACCGGCCATCCCGCGCACGACCAACTGACGGCCCTGGCCGACGAACTCGCCCGCCTGTACCCGACCCACGCCCAGGAGATTCCCGCACCGTGACCACCCGCCGCGACCCCTACGAAGGCTTCCCCGGCCGCATCGGCCGCACCTTCGCCGCCTCCGAGCCCGCCTGGCCCGCACGCCGCACCGCTCCCGCCGACGCACCCAACATCGTCGTGGTCCTTGTGGACGACATGGGCTACAGCGACATCGGCCCGTTCGGCTCGGAGATCCCCACTCCCACCCTGGACCACCTCGCCGACCAGGGCGTACGGCTCTCCAACTACCACACCATGCCGCTGTGCTCCCCGGCCCGCGCCGCCCTCCTCACCGGCCTCAACCCGCACCGCGTCGGCTACGCCCACGTGGCCAACTCCGACCCCGGCTTCCCCGGCTACGGCATGACGATCGCGGAGGACGTGCCCACGCTCGCGGAACTCCTGCACGACCAGGGGTACGCCACCTACGCCGTCGGCAAGTGGCATCTCGTACGCGACTCGGCCTCAAACGCCGCCGACGACCGCGCCAACTGGCCGCTGCAGAAGGGCTTCGACCGCTACTACGGCGTACTGGAAGGGCTGACCAGCCTCTTCCACCCGCACCAACTGGTCCGCGACAACAGCCCCCTGGACATCGACGAGCTGCCCGAGGGCTACTACTACACCGACGACATCACCGACCAGGCCATCTCCATGGTCAAGGGCCTGCGCGCCCACGACCCCGACAAACCCTTCTTCCTCTACCTCGCCCACAACGCCGTGCACGGTCCCCTCCAGGCCAAGGAGGCGGACATCGCCCGCCACCGCGGCCGCTACGACGAGGGCTGGGACGCACTGCGCGACGATCGCTTCGCCGCCCAGATCGCGGCCGGCCTCTTCCCGCCCGGCACCGGCCTGCCCGACCGCAACAGCGAAGCCGGACTCGACGTACCCGCCTGGGACTCCCTCACCGAGGACCAACAGCGCCGCTACGCCCGCTACATGGAGGTGTACGCGGCGATGGTCGACAACATCGACCAGAACCTCGGCCGGCTCACCGCCACCCTCGAAGCGCTCGGCGAACTCGACAACACCGTCATCGTCTTCACGTCCGACAACGGCGGCACCGGCGAGGGCGGCGCGGAGGGCACCCGCTCCTACTTCAGCCGCTTCGTCCACCACCCGCGGCTGCCCGGCGACTGGGAGCCCGACGTCGACCGCGACCCGGACCTCATCGGCGGCCCGCGCAGCCTCGTGCACTACCCGCGCGGCTGGGGCATGGCCTCCAACACGCCCTTCCGCCTGTACAAGGGACACACCTACGCGGGCGGGGTGCGCGTACCGTTCGTGCTGTCCTGGCCGCGCGGCGTCCGCGACGGCCGCCTCGATCGGGGCCTGCGCACCCAGTACCAGTACGTCACCGACATCGCCCCCACCCTCCTCGAACTCGCCGGCACACCACGTCCGGACGAGCGCCGCGGGGTGCCCCTGCAGGAGGTGGACGGCGCGAGCTTCGCCCCGGTCCTCGCCGACCCGGCCGCCGGCTCCACCCACCCCGAGCAGTACTGCGAGATGACCGGGAACCGCAGCTACTACCGCGACGGACACAAGCTGGTCACCCTGCACCGCCCCGGCACGCCCTACGACGACGCCGAGTGGGCCCTGTACGACCTCCGCACCGACCCCACCGAGATCCACGACCTGGCCGGGCAACGCCCGGATCTGGTAAAGGAGTTGGCGGACGCCTGGGAGCAGGCCGCCTGGCGCAACGGCGTCTTCCCGCTCCCCGACGGCAGCGGCGCGCTCACCCACCGCCACCCCGCCGACGAGCGCTACACCCGCGAGCTGCGGCTGCTGCCCGGCACCCCCGAGCTGGAGCGCTACCGCTCCTCCCGGCTGATCGCCTTCCGCTCCTTCGCCATCGCCGTCCGCCTGGAGTCGTACGCCGACGGCGACCGCGGCGTCCTCGTCTCGCACGGTGACCAGGGCGGCGGCTACAGCCTCTACGTCGAGGACGGCCGGCTGTACTTCGCCTACAACGAGTACGGCCGGCTGCACGAGACGGACGCCGGGGCGCTGCCGCCCGGCACCCGTGACATCCTGCTCACCGCCACCGCCGAGGAGGGGCTGCGCTGGCGCTTCACGCTCACCGTGGACGGCGTGGAACGGCCGGCGCCGGGCAGCGTGCACCAGCTCATCGGCATGGCGCCGTTCCAGGGCATCAGCGTCGGCATCGACCGCAAGTCACCGGTCTCCTGGCCGCTCCACGAGCGCCACCGCTCCTTCCGCTACGACGGCCGGCTGCACTCGGTGACCTACCGCCCCGGCGCATTCGGCCCCGACGCGCCGGAGACCGTGGCGCAGGCACTCCGGGAGGCGGCCGCCGCCTTCGAGTGACCACCCCGGTACGGCCCCGGGCGCGGCGTGGTTCAGGCGGTGGCCAGCCACAGGTCGGGGCCGAACACCTCGTAGTGAATCGCCGCGGCGGGTACGCCGCGCTCCAGGAGCTGGGTGCGCACGGCCCGCATGAAGGGCAGCGGACCGCACAGGTAGGCCTGCACCCCGTCCGGCAGGGTCACGTCACCGAGATCCACCAGGCCGGCGCGGTCGCCGTCCTCGGCGTCCTCGGTGTTCTCGTACCAGAAGTGCACCGCGCCGTCCGGCAGCTTGCCGGTCAGTGCGCGCTGTTCGGTGCGCAGGGCGTGGTCGGCGGGGGAGCGGTCGCCGTGCACGACGGTCACGGGGGCGGTGTATTCCGTCTCCGCGAGGTGGTCGAGCATGGCCAGCATCGGGGTGACGCCGATCCCGGCCGACGCGAGGAGTAGCGGCGTCCGGGTGTCCGGCAGCACGAGATCGCCGTAGGGAGCGGACACCTCGAGCCCGTCGCCCGCACTCACGTGGTCATGGAGGTGGGCCGAGACCTCGCCGTCGCGCTTGACGGTGATGGTGCGGGTCTCATTGCCGGGGGCGCCGGAGAGGCTGTACTGACGGATCTGCCGGGCGCCGTCCGCGAGGGGGACGCGCACCGAGACGTACTGGCCGGCGCGGGCGGTCGGCAGCGGGCCGCCGTCGGCCGGGCGGAGGCGGAAGGTGACGACGTCGGGGGTCTCCTGGGTGCGCTCCGTGACCTCCCAGGGCCGCCAGGTGTCGCCGACCAGCACGCCGTGCTGGGCGTACAGCCGCACCTCGATGGCGATGAGGGCGTTGGCCATGAGCCAGTAGACGTCGTCCCACGCGGCGGCGACCTCCTCGGTGACCGCGTCGCCCAGCACTTCGGCGATGGCGGCGAAGAGGTGGGTGTGGACGACCTCGTACTGGGCGGGGGCGACGCCGAGCGAGGCGTGCTTGTGCGCGATGCGCTCCAGCATGGCGTCCGGGCGCTGCTCGGGGTGCTCCACGAGGGCGGTGGCGAAGGCGGCGATGGCGCCCGCGAGCGCCTGCCGCTGGGTCCCGGCCGCCTGGTTGCTCCGGTTGAACAGGTCCCGCAGCAGCTCGGGGTGGGCGGCGAAGAGCCGGTCGTAGAACCGCTCGGTGATGTCGCCGATGGCCGCGCCGACGGCGGGCAGGGTGGCGCGGACGGTGGCAGCCGAAGCCGGGGAGAGCATGAGGACTCCGAATCTGAAGCTGAATCTAATATTCGTATTTACGGGCGAGGGAAAGCACCCATGGCAGCACCTGGCGCCCCTGGCGGCGTGGCGGCTCAGGGCCTCGACAGGGTGAGGAGTACCGGGCCGGCCGGCGAGGCGGTGAGGTCGTCCACGGTCAGCGGGGCCAGCGTGGCGTAGAACGCCTCCTGGGCGTCGCGCAGCGCTCTGCGCAGCCGGCAGGTGCCGGCGAGAGGGCAGGGTGGGTCACCCTCGCAATCGACCACATCGCCGACGCCCTCCAGCTCCCGGACCAGCCACCCGACCGACGCCGTCCGCCCGGCGGCGGTGAGCGCGAGCCCGCCGCCCCGGCCTCGGCGGCCTTCGACGATCCCGAGATGCTGCATCCGCGCGGCGACCTTGGCCAGATGCGAATGCGGCACCTGCATCGCCTGCGCGACGTCGCGGGCCGTCGACGCGGTGTCGCGTACGGCCAGGAACATCAGCGTCCGCAGCGCGAGGTCGGTGGACTTCGTCAGGCGCATGCCGGAACCGTAGTAAATGCGAATATGGGATGCAAATTATGGTGCGGTGATCGGCGTCACGACGGGCACCGGGTAGGGCCCGTGCGGGCGATCACCGGAAGATGCCCGTGTGCCCGAGCGAGTAGCGGCCCGGCTGCGGATAGACGGCGAGGCCGTGCGGTCCGCGGCCCACGGGGATCTTGGCCAGCGTGCGCCCGTTGCGGGTGTCGATGGCGTACACCTCGGCGTCGTAGCGCCCCGAGAGCCACAGCACCTTGCCATCGGCGGACAGCCCGCCCATGTCCGGGCTGCCGCCGCCGCGGAGGTGCCATTTGCCGACGAGCCGGCCGCTGTCGAAGTCCAGCAGGGAGATCGACCCCTCCTCCCGGTTCGAGATGTACATCGTCCGCGAGTCCCGGCTCACATACAGGCCGTGGGTGCCCTTGCCCGTGTGCAGCAGCCTGGGCTCGGTGAACCGGTCGCCGTTGAGCACCCACACCCCGTCGGACATCATGTCCGCCACGTACCAGGTCCTGCCGTCCGGCGAGATCTTCACGTCCTGCGGCATCGAGCCCTTGCGGGGCAGGCGCTGCTTGCCGATGACCGCCATCCGTGCCGTGTCGACCTTGAGGAGTTCACCGGAGAACTCGCAGGAGACGATGAAGTACCGGCCGTCCGGCGAGAAATCCGCGTGGTTGACCCCGGCGCAGTCGACGGAGAGGGCCTTGCGGACCTTCAGCGTCCTCGGGTCCCGGAAGACCAGCTGGCGGTCCTTGGAGGCCATGACCACCGCGTACTTGCCATCGGGGGTGAAGTAGAGGTTGTACGGGTCGTGCGTGTCGACCGTGCGGCCCTTCTTCCCGGTGGCGGGGTCGATGGCGGTCAGGGTGTTGCCGAGGTCGTTGTTGACCCACAGGGTCTTCAGGTCCCAGGAGGGCACCACGTGCTGCGGCTGCCGCCCCACCCGGATCGTCCGTGTCACCTTGTACGTCCTGGGGTCGATCACACTGACCGTGTCCGACTCGGTGTTGGGCACGTACACCCGCGACGGGAAGTCCCTGACCACCGGAGAGAGCTTGTTCGGCCGGTCCGCGGCGTACAGGTCGCGCGGGTTCAGAACCGGTGGCATCCCGGGCAGCGCGCGTGCCGCGGCGGTGCGGGAGACCTGGGGCGAAGCGCTGTGGTCGGCGCCGGCGTCCGGCGTGTCCTGCCCGCCGCATCCCGCGGCCGGGAGGACGGCGGCGAGGGCCGCGGCGGCCGCGAGGCGTCGCCGGCCCGCCGGCCGCCTCCCGGCGGCGCTTCGCGACGGAAAACGGACCTGGAAGGCGGTACGGAACGCTGCCGGCATCAGGTCATCAGCTCCGTTGTCGTCACCGGGCGCAGACCGCGCCGGTGCAGGCCGTCGAGGATCGCGGGCAGCGCGGCGCGGGTGCCGCCGTGCCCGAAGTGCAGACTGACCACCGAACCGGCGCGGACGCGGTCGAGTACCGCGTCGCGCACCGCGTCCGGCCCCGGGTCCTCGAAATCGTGGGAGTCCACGTCGTACGAGAGGACGTGCGGGTAACCGGCGCGCTGGGCCATGCGGGTGACGAGGCGCGTCGCGGTACGCGCCTGCGACGGCCGGAACCAGCTGCCGATGCCCCCGGTGAGGCGGCGCAGCCGTTCGGCGCACTCGGTGATCTCCGCATACGCGTCGGCGGGCGGCATGGCGCAGACAGCGCGGTGCCGCATGGTGTGATTGCCCAGTTCGTGGCCGCCGTCCAGGACGCGGCGGGCCATCTCGGGGTGCTCATCCAGCCAGGTACCGACGGCGAGGACGGTGACCCGGGCTCCCGACCTCTCGGCTTCGGACAACACCGCGCCGGCGAGCTTCGGATCCCCTTGGCCGTGGAACGTGAGGGCCACCCCGTGCCCGTCCCGCGGCCCGTGCTCGATCTGCCGCGGCGAGCCGGGGAAACGCCGCGGGGACGTCCCGGGAGGGGCGGACGGTGTGGCCGTTGCCGAGCGCGCACCTGAGGGGGCGGCACTGGTGGAAGCGGGCGGCCCGGACGAGGAGGGCGCGGCACCGCGCCCGCAGGCCGCCAGGCTCGTCGTGGCGGCCACGGCACTGCTCGCGGAGCGCAGGACGGCACGCCGGGAGAACGATGGCATACGGGTATTCATGCACGGTTGTGCTACGCGTTCAGCGTTTCACAGCTATTTGGGTGGATCTGCTCGGTGGCGGCACGCTCCCCGGGTGCATGCTCGCCCTATGAGCAACCTCGCAGCACCCGGCACCGTACGGATGGCCACCGCCCAGGGCCGCTGGGTCCTGCTCACGGCCGTCCTCGGCTCGGGCATGGCGATGCTCGACAGTACGGTCGTCAATGTCGCCCTGCCCCGTATCGGCACCGACCTGAACACCCCCTTGGCCGTCCTGCAGTGGACCGTCAACGCCTACCTGCTCACCCTGGCCGCCCTGCTCCTGCTCGGCGGTGCCCTCGGCGACCGCTACGGCCGCCGCCGGATCTTCCTCATCGGCACGGTGTGGTTCGCGGCGGCCTCCCTGCTGTGCGCACTGGCACCCAACGCCGCGGTACTCCTCGCCGCCCGGGCCCTCCAAGGCATCGGCGGCGCCCTGCTCACCCCCGGTTCGCTCGCCCTCATCCAGGCCGTCTTCCACCCCGATGAGCGGTCCCGCGCGGTCGGCGCCTGGTCCGGCCTGGGCGGCGTGGCCACCGCGATCGGCCCCTTCCTCGGCGGCTGGCTGGTGGACGGCCCCGGCTGGCGCTGGGTGTTCTTCCTGAACGTGCCGCTGGCGGCGGTCTGCGTACCCATCGCCGCCCGTCACGTGCCCGAAACCCGTGACCCCACCACTCACGGCCGCTTCGACGCCCTGGGCGCCGCCCTGGGCGCGGCGGCGCTCGGCGCGGTGACCTACGCGCTGATCGCCGCACCCGGCCGGGGCGCGGCACCCGACGTGCTGCTCACCGCGACCGCCGGCGTGCTGCTCGCGGTGGCCTTCCTCCGGGTCGAGCGGCGGCACCCCGACCCCATGCTGCCGCCGTGGCTCTTCACACTGCGGCAGTTCACCGCGGTCAACGCGGTCACCGTCTGCGTCTACGCGGCCTTCGGCGGCTTCTTCTTCCTCACCGTGCTGTACCTACAGGTGGCCGCGGGCTATTCGGCGCTCGCCGCCGGAACCGCGCTGCTCCCCACCACCGTACTGATGCTGCTGCTCTCGGCCCGCTCCGGCGAACTGGCCCGGCACATCGGCCCGCGCATACCGCTGACCCTGGGCCCACTGCTGTGCGCCGCGGGGATGCTGCTGATGACGCGGGCCGGTACCCACGCCTCCTACCGCACCGACGTGCTGCCCGCCGTGACGGTCCTGGGCTGCGGCATGGCACTCCTGGTCGCGCCGCTCACCGCGACCGTACTGGCCTCCGTCGACGTCACCCGTGCCGGACTGGCCAGCGGCGTCAACAACACCGCGGCGCGCGCGGCCGGCCTGCTCGCCGTGGCGGCCCTGCCCCTCCTGGCCGGCATGGGCCCGGAAACATACCTCTCGGCCACCGCGTTCGCCACCGCCTACCGGCGCTCCCTCCTCCTCTGCGCGGCCCTCCTGATCGTGGGCGCGGTCCTCGCCTGGCTCACGGTCAAATCCCGTGCCCCGGACCGCACCCAGTGCACCTACCACCACTGCGGCGTATCAGCCCCGCCCCTCGACCCCGGCACCCCCGCACCGACCCGCACGCGGAAGAGCGGCGATTGACCTAGCGGCGGCCATGCCCCGGAGCGGGGACGCGCAGGGCGCGGAAGTAGTCGTAGGAGACGTGCGCGGTGCGGACCGGGTCGGGCTGCTGGTCCCGCTCGATGACGTAGTGGTGGGCGGGCAGGCGGCGGAGCTGCGCCAGAATGCCGGCGAAGTCGACCGCCCCCTCGCCCAGGTCCGTCTCGATGCTCTCCCGCGGCACGCCGTCCTTGATGTGCAGCATCGGGAACCGCTGTTCGTACGACCGCAGATAAGGCGCCGGATCGGCACCAGCCCGAAGGATCCAGTACAGGTCCATCTCGAACCAGACCAGGTCGGGATCGGTCTCCTCCAGCCACACGTCGAACAGTGGCCGGCCGGTCTGCGGGTCGGTCTGGAACTCGTTGTCGTGGAGGTGCGCGTACCACCGCAGCCCGCGGGATCTGGCTGCCTTGCCCCACTGGTTCATCTCGCGCGCCATGGCGCGGTACCCCTCGGCCGTCTGGGGACCGTCCATGTAGGACACGCCGACGTACTGCTGCCCGAGCGCCAGAGCGTTGTCGAACGTCTGCTGCGCCCGAGCGCCCCGGAAGTCGTCCGGCGCGTGATGGCTGCCGATCACCCGCAGCCCGTTCGCCTCGACGATCCGGTGGAACTGCGCGGCGGTGCGTCCGCCATAGGTGTACGCGGGCTCGATCTCCGCGTATCCGGCCTCGGCGACCATCGCGATGGTGCCCTCGGGGTCGGCATCGAGCATGTCGCGGACCGTGTAGAGCTGGAACCCGATGCGCTCCCTCGGGACGCGCCTCCCTGCTCCGCCGGACGTCGCGCCGATGGCCGGCGAGGCGTACGAACCGAGGGTCAGAGCGGCGGCGGACGCGACCGCGCCCCGGAGGAATCGACGGCGAGCGGCAGACTTTCCATGAGCTGAGTGCATCTTTGTCCCTCTCTCAGCGAAAGTTGAGGAGATGCTATTGAGGGCACTCACAGCGGCACAAGAGTCGTGCCGTGACTCTGACGCCGGTCGACACAGGCGAAGTGCTCTGTCCCGGGCCGACGGCCCCGCCCGCCCTTCAGCTGCGGGCCGACTCCCGCTCGACGCGGGCCCGTTCCTCCGCGTCCGCGTCGAAGCCGACCGGTTCCCAGCGCTTCACGAGGAGCGCGGTCAGGCCGAGGACGGGCGCCGCGAGGATGACCCAGTACACATCCGTGCCGAGGCCGCTGCTGAGGACGGGGAAGAAGAACAGCGTCAGGGTCGAACCGAGCCGCAGCACGGCCTGGTTGAAGCCGATGCTGACGCCGCGCATCGAGGTCGGGAAGCCCAGCGAGGCGTAGCTCATGATGTGCGCGCCAGGGCCGAAGCCCTGGGCGAACATGAAGGCGCCGAGCATGAGGATCCCCGCCGTCACGACGGCCGTCCCGGACGGCTGCCCGATGAGGCCGAGCAGGGTGATGGCGACGAGCTGGATCGCGAAGCCCAGCGTCATCATCGGCCAGGCGCCCTTCGTCGAGGCCCAGCGGATGCCGAGCAGCCCGCCGGTGAGGGCGAACACGAGGTTCAGGGCGAAGGAGGAGGCGATCGTGGTCAGCGGGCCCTGCGTCATCAGCGTGGCGATGATGATCGGCAGCCCGAACGCGACCGCGTTGTAGCCGAAGGTCTCGGCCACGCCGACCGTCACCGACTGGATCGTGCGCGCGCGGTACGGCGGGGTGAAGAGCCGTGCGTACGAGGCGAGCCCGGGCCGGGACGGGCGGGGTGCCGTCGCCGGTACGTCGTCGGCGACGCGCGCGTCCACGCCGTACGACTGCCGCAGGATCTTCGCCGCGCCCGCCAGGTCGCCCTGGTCGGCGGCCCAGGTCGGGGACTCGTTCATGTAGCGCCGGCGCAGCAGCAGTACGAGCAGCGCGGGCACCGCGCCGAAGCCGACGGTGAACCGCCACAGCCAGCCCAACTGGGCATCCGGCAGCAGGAAGTACAGCAGCATGATCACCAGGTAGCAGCCGCTGGTCGCGGCGTACCAGGCGGGCGACCAGGCGGCCGTGCGGGAGCCCTTGCTGCCCTTGCCGCGCAGCCGGGAGAACTCGGCGAGGAACGCGATGGCGACCGGGATGTCCATGCCGACGCCGATGCCCATCACGAAGCGCGCGCCGATCAGCGTCCACGCGTCCTGTGCCACCGCGCATATCAGCGCGGTGACGACGAAGAAGAGCATGTTGGCCATGAAGACCCGGTAGCGGCCGATGCGGTCCACCAGCCAGCCGCCGACCAGCGCGCCCACCAGCGAACCGACGCTGATCGAGGCGGTGACCAGCCCCGCCATGGACGCGCTCAGGCCGAACTGCTTCGTGATGTCGGGCAGCCCGTACGCGAGGGAGCTCAGGTCGTACGCGTCGAGGAAGATGCCGCCGAGCGCGATGATCACGATCATCCTGGCGTGCCGGCCGCGTGCCGTGCCCGAGTTGACCAGATCCGAGACGTCGGCCGCCGAACGGATCAGCACCGTGCCGGACGCCGTCTCCGGCGACGTGGCGGACGGGGGAGGGGTGGAGCTCACGGGTGCCTTCCGGTGCGGTGCGGGGACGTACCGGCGAATCGTATGCACTGTCCGGAATCCGCCCGCGCGAGTGTCCGCATAGCGGGCACTCGCGCGGACAGGGTGCGCTGACGACAGCCTGGTGTCCGTACCGGCCGGAGTCTCCCGGCCGAGTCCTCAGCGCGCGTCGTCCCAGAGATCACACAGGTGATCGGCGTGAAGGGAGGTGGTCACCGCGTTGCCGCCCGCCGAGGCGGTGCGCAGGGAGAGGGCGCGCCCCGGCTCGGTGCGCTGGTCGGGAAGGTCCGGCTCGCCGGTGACGTGCGGGGTGCCGGTGCGGATGAAGGACGTCCAGTAGGCGGTCATCTGCCCGGCCAGTACACGCTGCTCCGCGTTGAGCGGAGCGTGGTGGCCGAAGTGCCGGAAGAGGTACTGCACTTCGTTGACATGGGTCGCGCCGAAGGGGAAGTCGGTGCCGAGGTTGCGCAGCGACTCGAAGGGCGGCGAGGTCCGGTCGGCGAACTCGTACGCGTACACCGGGGTGCGCGCGCCGAGCCGGGCGTCCAGGCGCAGCGCCGGGCAGGCCATCAGCTGGTCGCCGACGGTGGCGGCGTAGGCGAGCGTCGGCGTCGGGTGGTCGGCGAGCGGATAGCGGGCGAGGGCCTTCTCACCGGTCTCCGGGCCGTACGCGGTCCGCAGGGCCTGCGGATACTGGTCGGCGGTGAGGGGCTTTCCTTGCGCGTCGTAGCTGCTGAAGGCGAAGAGGGTGCCTTCGTCGCGGTTGGCGCCGTTGATCACCGGTACCTTCGCGTAGCGGCCGCTCGCGAAGGCGGCGGCGGGCTGTTCGGGGAGGAAGGAGCCGCCCGTCACCGGCCCCCAGTCGTGGCCCGCCTGAGCGGCCAGAATGTCCTTCGCGGGCGTGCGGCGCAGACACGCCACCGCCGTCCGCGGGTCGTCGCAGCCGACAGCGGCGGCGAAGTCCGTGCCGTCGGCGTCGGCGGCACGGCGCGTACGGGCGCCGCAGTCGTCGTAGGCGCCGCTCTGGATGATCGCGCGGTGGAACAGGCCACGCGCGGTGGGCGAGGCGAGGTGGGTGCAGACGGAACGGCCGCCGGCCGATTCGCCCGCGATGGTCACCCGGTCCGGATCGCCGCCGAACCGCGCGATGTTGGCGCGCACCCAACGCACCGCAGCCTGCTGGTCCTGCATGCCGAAGTTCCCGGAGGTGCGGTCCCCGCTCTCCTCGTCCAGGCCCGGCGTGGCGAGGAACCCCATCGCGCCGAGGCGGTAGTTGAGGGTGACGGCGACGATCGAGCCCTTGGCGGCGAAGGCGTCGGGGACGACGTCGGCGCCCGCGCCGCCGGTGAGCCCGCCGCCGTGGAGCCACACCATGACCGGGAGTTTCCGGTCGGAACGGGCGGCGGCGGGGCTGTAGACGTTGAGGTTGAGACAGTCCTCGGTGTGAGTGGGCTGTTCATAGCCGGGGTCCCAGCCGGCGGACTGGACGCAGCGGTGGCCGAAGGCGGTGGCGTCACGTACCCCGGACCAGGGAGCCACGGCCTTCGGGGCCCGCCAGCGCAGCGCACCGACGGGCGGGGCGGCATACGGGATGCCGAGGAACTGGCGCCCCTCCGAGGTCGCCTCGCCCCGCACCCAGCCCTGCTGGGTGCGCACGGTGGTGTCCGGTTGTGGTTGTGGTGCCGCGGCGCCTGCCTGCGGTGCGGCGAGCGCGAGCAGTGCGCCCGTCAGCAGGGCGGTGCAAGCACGGCGCCATCGGGTGGTGAGCATGGGCGGCCCTTTCAGCGGACGGTGGCGGTGGTGGTGAGGCGCAGGTCGCCGGCCGACGCTCCGGCCCGGACGGTGCGGCGGCCGGTGCCCAGGACCCAACGGTGCCGGTCGGGATCCCAGGAGGACAGGGTGCGTGCGTCGACGCGGATCACGACCTCGCGGGCCTCGCCCGGCTTCAGCTCGACCCGCTCGTACCCGATCAGGGCCTTCTTCGCCTGACGCAGCTTCAGGTCGGGCGACGGACCGGCATAGACCTGTACGACATCGCGGCCGTGGCGGCGGCCGGTGTTGCGGACGGTGCAGCGGACGCGGAGACCGTGCCCGTCGCTCTCCGCCCGCAGGCCGGAGTAGCTGAAGTCGGTGTACGAGAGCCCGTGGCCGAAGGGGAACAGGGGCTCGACGCCTTCCTCGTCGTACCAGCGGTAGCCGAGGTGAATGCCTTCCGAGTAGCGCTCCTCGCCGTTGACGCCGGGATAGCGGTGGGCGTCCCCGGCGACGGGGTGCCGGTCGTCGGAGACCGGGAACGTCTGGGTGAGCCGGCCGCACGGGTTGGCGTCGCCGAACAGCAGGGCCGCGGTGGCGGCCGCGCCCTCCTGGCCCGGGTACCACATCTGCAGGACGGCGGGGACGCGCCGCAACCACGGCATGCTCACGCACGACGAGGTGTTGAGCACCACAACGGTATTCGGGTTGGCCCTGGCGACCGCTTCGATGAGGGCGTTCTGGTGGCCGGGCAGGGCGATGGTGGAGCGGTCCTGGCCCTCGGTGGCGTCCTCGTACGCGAAGAGCACCACGCTGCGGGCGCCGCGCGCGGCCTTCACGGCCTCGGCGACATCGGCGGCGCGGGTGGCACGAGTGATCCGGTTGAGCCGGAAGGTGAGGCCGTCACCGCCGCCCTCGGCGAGCACGCTGAGCCGGTGCCTGCCCGCGCCGAGCCGCACGGTCTTCCGGCGGACATGGAGGCCGTCGGGGGCCTCGGAGACGAGGGCGCCGCTGAAGGACTCGCCCCAGCCGGGAGCCTGCGGAAAGAGCTCGATCCCGTCGAGGGCGACCTTGGGACGGTTGGTGTGCTCGCCCGTGTAGTGGAGGACGAAGGTCCACTCGTCGTCCTCGTCCAGGGTGAGCTCCCCGTCGTACGTGTACGTCGCGTCGGCGGCGACCGTACGGTCGAGGGAGGCGGCGGGCGACAGTGCCTCGGCGGGCAGCCGCTTGCCGTACAGGTCCTCGCCCAGGGCATGGGTGACGTGGGCCCCGCGCCCGGCCCGCGCGCGGAGGGCGTCGAGCGGGCTGTCGGCGTGGTCCGGTATCACGTGCGCACTGCCGCCGCCGCTGACGAACGGCAGGGTGCCGGTCGGGCCGATCACCGCGATGCTGCGCGCGTCCGGTCCGGTGAGCGGCAGCGCACCGTGCTCGTTGCGGAGCAGAACGCCGCCCTGGAGGGCGATCTCGCGTGCCGTACGGGCACCTGCCCGGGCGTCGCGGTCAGGACGCGCCGGGGCGCTGCCGTCGAGCAGCCCGAAGCGGTCCATCACGGAGAGGATGCGGCGCACGGAGCGGTCGACGAGCGCCTCGGGCACGCGCCCCTCGCCGACGGCCTTCTTGAGCGCCGCGCCGAAGTACTTGCCGTCCGGCATCTCCATGTCGAGCCCTGCGGCGATCGAGGCGACGGTGCTGTGGGCCGCGAACCAGTCGGTCATCACCCAGCCCTCGAAACCCCATTGCCCGCGCAGGATGTCGGTGAGCAGGTCCGGGTTCTCGCAGGCGAAGGTGCCATTGACCTTGTTGTACGCGCCCATGACCGCGCCGGCGCCGGCGGTGACGGCGGCTTCGAAACCGCGGAGTTCGGCCTCGTGCATGGTCCGCTCGTCGGCCACGACGTTGATCGAGTTGCGTTCGTACTCCTGGTTGTTCAGGGCGAAGTGCTTGACCGTCGCGATGAGGCCCTGATCCTGGATGCCGCGGATCTCGGCGGCCACCATGTCGCTCGCGAGCAGCGGATCCTCGCTGAACGTCTCGAAGTTGCGTCCCGCGTACGGGGTACGGATGAGGTTGACCATCGGCGACAGCAGGACATCCTGGCCGAGCGCGCGGCCCTCGCGGCCGATGACCCGGCCGTACTCCTGGGCGAGAGTGGTGTCGAAGGTCGAGGCGAGGGCGATGGGCGCGGGGAGCGCGGTGGCGTGGGCGGTGACGCGGACGCCGGCCGGCCCGTCCGCGAGCCGCAGCGGAGGGATGCCGAGGCGGGGCACGCCGGGTATGTAGCCGGCCTGGCCGAGGTCGGCGGGGTCGGTCGCGCCGTGCAGGAACGTCAGCTTCTCGTCGAGGCTGAGCCTGCCGAGCAGCGACTCGACGCGCCGGCCCGCGGCCCGGCCGGGGGCGCGGGTGCCGAGGGCGGTCGCGCGGGGCGGGGCGGTCAGGCCGGTGGTGGCCGCGGCCGCGACAGCGATCGCTCCGCCGAGGAGGCGGAGCGTGGACCGACGGGAGACGGATTCGGGCATGGTCCGTTACTCCTTCTCCGCGCGGGCACGACGAAGCGCCCCGTGCGCGGTGTGCGGGTAAGAGGGGGAAGAAAGCCGTACGAGCAGCTATGGAGTTACAACTACTGAACGCATGGAACGCACTGATGGGCGACGGCCGGCCGGCTCCCGCGGGCTCGCCCTGCCCACAGGTGTACTGGCTGACCATCAGGCGATAAAAGTTGCATCGGAAAGCTACGGCCGCAGTCCAAGTCGGTCAATAAGTTGAACAAGAAAACTTTGGGCCCGAATAAGCGTCGTTGTATGAGCCATAGCGCTGATCGCATCGGTCCTCACCCCTGGACTTTGACCGGGCAGGTTCGCGGCGGGATGAACCGTCGCCTCCGCGTTACGCTGCCGGGAGATGAGCTATCCGCTGTGCACGGGGGAGCAGGGAGGCGCGCTCCAATGCCGGATTCGGTGGACAAGCAGCGGCGTCCTGCGCTGCCTCAGGAGCCTCCGGATGAACTCCTCGACGAGTTGCAGTCCCGGCTGGACTCCGCCAGGGCGATGCACGACCGCATGCAGAGCCTGCTGGACGCCGTGTTGAGCGTCGGCGGTGACCTGGACGTGGAGCGGGTGCTGCGGCACATCGTCGAGGCCGCGGTGGTGCTGGCCGACGCGGAGTACGGCGCGCTGGGCGTGATCGAGAACGGCAGGCGCCTGTCACGGTTCCTGACCGTCGGCATCTCGGACGAACTCACCGCGAAGATCGGCCCGTTGCCGTCCGAGCACGGCATCCTCGGCGAGCTGATCCGGCACCCGGAACCCTTGCGTCTGACCGATCTGACCGAGCACCCCGACAGGTACGGGTTCCCCCCGAACCATCCGCCGATGCGGACGTTCCTCGGGGTGCCGATCCGGGTCCGCAACGAGGTCTTCGGCAACCTCTACCTCACCGACAAGCGGGGCGGTGCACGGTTCGACGCCGACGACGAAGCCATGCTGTCGATGCTGGCGTTCGCCGCGGGCGTGGCCATCGACAACGCCCGGCTCCACCACGAGAGCCGCAGGCGGGAGCAGTGGCTGGAAGCCCTCGGTGAGATCACCCGAGTCCTGCTCTCCGGGGCCGATACCCGTGAGGCGCTGGCTCTGATTGCCTGCCGCATCGGAGAGCTCGCCGACGCGGACTCCGTGGCCGTCTACCTTCCGGACGTGAGCACGGGTGAGTTGACGGCAGTGGTCGTGCACGGCACGGATTCCGAACACCTCACCGGCTCTGTGGTGCCGCGGCACGGGTCACTCGCCGGGCTGGCGGCCCGTACCGGGGAGCCGGTGGTCAGCGCCGACATGACCACCGATCCGAGGGCTTTCGGGTTGCGGGCGGAGGCTCAGGACACGGGCCCGGCGGTCGCCGTTCCGCTGCTGAGGGAGGAACAGGAGGCGGGATCGCTGCGCCTGAGCCGTGCGCCGGGGCGCCGGCGGTTCTCCGAGAGCGACGTCGCGCTGATCTCCGGCTTCGCGGAGCAGGCCGCGCTCGCTCTCGAACTGGACCGCAGGCGCCGCGAGTCGGAACAGATGGAGGCCTTGCGGGAGCGGGACCGCATCGCCCGGGACCTGCACGACCTGGCCATACAACGCCTGTTCGCCACGGGGATGACGCTGCAGAGCGCCGGCCGGCTGATCGAGCGGCCGGAAGCGGCGCTCCGTGTGTGCCGGGCGGTGGACGACCTGGACGAGACGATCAAGATCATCCGTTCCACCATCTTCGGCCTGCGGACGGCCTCGGACGACAGGGCCGGCGCCGGCCTCCGGCGGCGCATCCTCGACGTGGTGGCGACAGCGGGCGAGGCGCTCGGGTTCGCGCCGTCGCTGCGCATGGAGGGCCCGGTCGACACGGACGTGCCCGCGTCGGTGGCCGAGGATGTCATCGCGGTACTCAGCGAAGCGCTGAGCAACGCCACCCGGCACGCGGCCGCCCACAAGGTGGACGTGGCCCTGACCGTGGCGGACGACATCGTCCTCGGTGTCACGGACGACGGGGTGGGGCTGGAGTGCGGTCCGACGACGAGCGGTGGCCTGGACAACATGCGTGCCCGGGCCGAACTGCTCGGCGGCGGCATGCGACTGGAAACCCCGCCCGACGGCGGCACGCGCGTCATCTGGCACGTACCCCTGAGCCGGTGACACCGAACTGCCGGGCGCGCGGGCCGTTCCGTACGAGACCGTTCCGTGCGGAACCGCTCCGTACGGGGCCGCTCGGTACGGGACCGCTCCGTACGGGACCGAGGCGTGCCCGTGCCCCGTGCCGGTTCCCCGCACCGCTACCTACACCTACGTACCTGGGTGCTCCTCCCTCTCGCGTCGCAGACGCTCGGCCCATGATGCCCTCGTGGTCCCCGCTGTCCGCCGTGGAGCCCAGACGCACGTCGAGCACCGCGACATCCGGGCGCAGCGCGGGCCCGCGGGCGAGCGCCTGGCGGGCATCGGCCGCGTCACCGACCACTGTGATGTCCGGCTCGGAGTCGAGCAGATCGCGCAGCCCCCTGCGGACGACCTCGTGGTCGTCGAGCAGGAAGACCCGGATGCGGCGGTCGTCACCGGCTGTCGATGCGGTGTTCATGCGGCTCGGCTCCGTTCCTGGGTGTCGCTTCCGCTCCGCGAGGGGTCGGTCAACCCCTTCGCAAGGCGGCGGTCAACCGCCTCGCAGGGTGGAGAGGCGGCGTCGGTACTCCTCCTCGTCCATCTCCCCGCGCGCGAAGCGTTCCGCCAGCACCTGTTCGGGTGCCTGGTGGACCGGCGGCGCCTGGTTGCCCGGGCGGCTGCGGGCCAAGTGACGTACGAGGAAGGCCACCCCCACGATCAGCATCCCCCAGAAGAGGACTTGGACAATCATGACGACGTAACCCCAACCGCTCATGCCGTATCCATAGCCGTACATCACGTCACTCATCACTCCTCACCCATCTCTCGTCGCTCATGGCCTTGCTGACACGTCGTCAGCGCGCATCCGCGGACACCGTGCGAAGCGCGTCCGTCCCGGCCGTCCCGGCCGTCCCGGCCGGTCAGGAGCGGTTCGGCCCGGTGCCAGCCGAGGACCAGGCCGTCCCGGCACAGCGGGGCCGGGCCGAGCCGGCCGTGACCGCACTCGCCGGTTCCACAGCGCATGTCGTGTGCGAGCGAGACGCGGATACGGTGCGCCGGTACCCCGCGGCCGACCAGCTCGCGGGCGGTCGAGCGGATCATCGGCTCCGGCCCGCAGACGTAGGCGACGGTGTGGGCGGGCTGGAAGACGGCCCGGTCCAGCAGCCGGTCGACCACGCCCACCGAGCCGCGCCAGCCCGGCGCCGGGCGGTCCACCGTGACCGCCACGTCCGCCGCTGCTTTCCAGACCTTCGTCTGCAGCTTGTACAGCAGGTCCGCCGGGGTCCGTGCCCCGATCAGGACGCTCAGCGTGCCGAAGTACCGCGGATCGGCCAGGACTTCGAGCACGACCGTCCGCAGCGGTGCCAGCCCGGTGCCGCCGGCGACCACCAGCACGTCCCTGCCCTCCGCCGCCGCCAGATCCCAGCCGGTGCCGAAGGGGCCCCGCACGCCGACGGTGTCGCCCGTGCGCAGGGAACACAGCGCGTCGGAGACGGGGCCGACCGTCCGTACGGTGTGGATGAGCGTGTTCTCCCCGAGCGGCAGGCCCGAGACCGGCACCGGCATCGCACCGATGCCGAAGGCGTACAGCATCGCGAACTGACCCGGCACGAAGCGCGGCAGGGCCGGCCCGACGGGCGTCAGCTTGAACGTCGTGGTGTCGGCGGTCTCGGGAAACCGCCGAACCACTCGGTACGGGACCGGGGCCGACGGCGCACGGACCATCCTGGCGTGCGGAGTTTCCACACCGACGGGCATCACACACCACTCCCGTACGGCCCGTAGAGGTCCAGCAGCCGAGTACGCGCGCATTGCAGCCGTTGGCCGATCACCTCGGCGCAGACCAGTATGAAAGCGTGTCCCAGGCGAGGGTTCTCGTGGCACAGCCCGCGGACGGCTTCCGCATCGAACTCCCAGGCCCGTACGGTACTGAGTGCCGCCGCGCCCAAGTGCCAGCTGCGCGGCGGGAACAGCCAGGACCAGCCCAGCAGGTCCCCGCTCCCCAACGTCTCGATCACCGCGGGGCGACGGCCCGGGGCGCGGAGATCGAGCTGCACGGTACCGCTGCGAATGATCCAGAAGCGGTCGGCCTTCCAGCCCTCCTCGAAAATGCGGGCGCCTGCGTGGAAGGACACGTCGCGGCCCAGCGACATCAACTTGCGGCGGTGCTCAGCGGGGAGCACCCCGAGCCGCCCCGTCACGCTTGTCATCGGTCCCCGCCGCCTTCCTGTCCGTCGTATCGCACGGGGGATGGCGTCCAGCTGGACATGGTGCCGGTCATCGTCCACCACGGCCTCCGCCCCACTGCCCGGTCACTCCCAGAGTCCTCCGCGCTACCCCTCTTCAGCCACGGGCCGAAGAGCCCTCCCCGGGGCCGATCAGCCCGATTCGGCGGTCGTGGGTTCGCACGCGGGTGCACCCATGCCAGGAAATCGCCAGTACCGCTCGACCTCGGCCCCCACCCACGGCCAACCATGGGCTCCAGCATGGCCGTGGGTGGGCCGTGGCGGTCCACCCACGCTCAATGGGGCTTCAGCCGATACTCAATCAGGCTGCGGGCGGTCGAGGGCGTATGTGATGCCGGTGTCGAGGTCGGTTCCGTGGCCGGTGTGGAACGCGGTCTTGTAGGCGTGGTCGCCCAGCGCGTCGTGGACCTGCTGCTCGCAGGAGCGGCGGGCGGCGACAAAGGGCGGGATGCCCGCCTGGGGCCGGCCGATGGTGTCCCAGATGTGCTGGGCCAGCCCGAGCAGCCAGGCGGCGTGCTCTCTCTGCCCAGTGGCGCCGCTGGCCACCGCGAGCACGTCGACGGCCAGGGCGCACCCCAGGCTGTCGTGCAGCCGCTGCTTGACCTCCAGGGCCGCCTGCGCGTGCCACAGCGCGGTCTCGGGCCGACCGCAGGCCAGTTCGGCATGGGCGCGCATGACGTCGCCGTAGGAACGCTGCCATTGTTCGCCGTACCGCCCGCACTCGGTGCGCATGGCCTCGAGCATGGCGATGGCTTCGTCGGGACGGCCGTCGGCGGTGAGCGCGATGCCGGCCAGTATCCGGGCCAGGAGCCTCGGGAGGGTGAGCGGCTCGTCGAGCTCGCCGTCCGCTCGTGATGTGGCGGCGAGCAGATGTTCCGACAGGGAGTACACCCGCCCCCGGTCGCCGAGCATCGTGGCCGCACACAGCAAGCAGCCCTGGGCGTTGGCGGCCGCGTCGGTGTCGCCGAGCCGTTCGGCCTCGGCGAGGCACTGGTCGGCCCAGGCCGTGCCGGCCGCGGTGTCGCCCTGGCACAACAGGACCATGCTGCAGACCCACAGGGCCTTGTTACGGGCCGGGCTCGGGTCGCTGCCGAGGGCGAGCGCCCGTTCCAGGTAGTGCTGTCCTTCCTTGAGGTGTCCGCAGGGGTACCAGAAGAACCACAGTGCCCCGGCCAGTTCCAGCGCGGTGGGCCCGTCCTGCCGGGCCAGGGTGTACTCCAGCGCAGTACGGAAGTTGGCGTGCTCGCTGGTCGCCCGGTCGTACCAGGCGTATTGGTCGGGGCCGATCCAGGCGGCGTCGCCGCGGAGGGCCAGTGCGAGGTAGAAGTACCGGTGGCGGTGGCGCAGCCGGTCCTCCTCGCCAAGGCGGCGCAGCCAGGTCGCGCCGTACTCGCGGATGGTGTCGAGCATGCGGTAGCGCTCTCCGCCCGCGGTCGGCACCCGGATCAGGATCGACTTCTCCGCCAAAGCGCTCAGCAGGCCGGGGATTTCCTCGTACGGAAGGTGCGCGCCGGCGCAGACCCGGCTTGCTGCCCCGGCCTCGAAGGTGCCGGCGAAGACGGACAGCCGGGCCCACAACAGCCGCTCGGCCGGGGTGCACAGTTCGTGGCTCCAGCCGATGGCGGTGAGCAGGGCCCGGTGCCATGGGGGTCGCTCCCCGCTCACGAGGGTCGCCCCGCTTGAGCGAAGCCGGGGGTGGGGGAGAAGCCCAGAGCTTGGGGGAGGCGCGGCGTCGGTGGTGACGTCGTCGGTGTTGCCGAGGATGGCGAACCGATCGTCGAGCTTCTCGGCCAACTCCCGTACGGACAGCTCGCGCAGCCGGGCCGCGGCCAGTTCCAGGGCCAGCGGCAGGCCCTCCAGCCGCCGGCACAGCCCCAGCACATCGGCCCGGTTGATGTCGGTGATCTCGAAGCCCGGTACGGCCTGGGCGGCCCGCTCGGCCAGCAGCACCACTGCGTCTGCCCCGGCCGCCGCACCGTCGTCCGTCCCCGGCACCGGTAGCGGGTCGATCATCACCAGCCGTTCGTCCGCCATGCCCAGCGGACGGCGGCTGGTGACGAGTATCCGCAGCCCGGGGGCAGCCGTCAGCAGGGTCCGGGCGGCTACTGCGCAGGCGTCGACGAGGTGCTCGCAGGTGTCCAGTACGAGCAGCAGCTCCCGGTCGGCCAGGTACTCGCCCACCACATCGATCATCGGGCGGGTGATCTCGTTGGGTACCGACAGCGCCTGGCCGATCGCATACGGCAGCAGCGCACCTTCTCGAAGGGGCGACAGCTCGACCCACCAGGCCCCGTCGCGGAAGGACGGCCGCAGCCCGGCCGCAGCCGCCTGCGCCAGCCGGGTCTTCCCGACCCCGCCGACCCCGGTGAGGGTCACCAGCCGTGACCGTGCCTCCCCCTCGTACAGCCGCTGGATCTCCGCCAGTTCCGTACGGCGCCCGACCAGACCGGTCTTCGGTACGGGAAGGCTTCCGGCGAGGTGTGCGGGCTGATTCTCGGGCAGGTCGCCGGATACGTTCCCCGCCTGCCATGCGTCACCGGTCACGATGGTCCGTCCTTCGCCCGTGCGTCCTTCGCCCTTTCGGTGCCCCTGTAGGCGCACCGCAGGGACAGCCTGCGGCAGCCTTTCGACTCCTGCTGCTCTGCATGACCATTGACGGGAAAATGACCGTTAGTGACGCTTACGGATCGTGGCGGATCGAAGGGTGGACGGGGTGGATATCGAAGGGTGGCGGGGTGGATAACCGGGGTGGATAACGTGGACGAGCGGGGGTGGCTGAGGGCGTGTGTCTGCAAGTGGAGGAAACGACGGGCGTCCGGATGAACCGGATGAAGGAGCCGTGTCGTACGTCGTTCGCACCACGCGCTCCGTACTGGCATGCGTGAATTCGCGGCCCACTGGGATAGTTGTCTCCACGGCGCGGCGTTCTCGGGCGACAGGCCGAGTCGGCCGGCTGCATGGGGGCGAGATGAAGATACCCCTGGCGGACGCGGTGGCAGCACTGCGCGACGAGCTTCTGGAGGCCGTCGGGCGCGGGGCAGGCCAGGACCTGGCCTTCAAGGTCGGACCGGTGGAGCTGGAGTTCACCGTCGAGCTGCGTGAGGACGTGAAGGCCAAGGGCGGATTCACGGCGTGGGTGGTATCCGCCGGGGCGGAGGCAGGGGTTGCGCGCGGAGATGCCCAGCGGGTGATGGTCACTCTCACTCCCCAGGGCCCCGGTGGCGGTGACCTGCTGGTTCACGGGGATTCCGAGCGTCGCGGCAAGGGGCCTGGGCCCACCTCCGCGTACGAGCGCGGCTCATCCGGTGGCGCGAACGAGTGCGGGCCGCTCCGTCATCCGGGAGCCGCCGGGGTCCTCATCTTCGACGAGACCGGGGATCTGGAGAAAGGCCAGGCCACGGCAGGAGTCGGAAGACAGTGCACCGCGCACGCCTCGAACTCATGAAATGACTGTGCGTATCAGGCTGCGAGTCCGATGGCCGTGTCAGATTCGTTACGCGCGCCACGCCTGCGACAGCGCGTCCACGGTCACGCCCACGATAGCCAGGAGCTGCGCCGGGCTCGCCCCGGCCCTGCTCATGACGGCGAGCGACTGGTTCACAGCCGCCGCGTGTACGGCGAAGGCTTCGGCGTCCCGGTCGGTCAGTCGGCCGGCCTTCAGCGCGGTGCGCAGGCGCCGGCGCTGGAAGCCGAGCGCCTGCCCAATGTGCGCTGCGACGCTTGGACTCAGTACTGGGATCGCCATGGCTGACTGGGCAATCAGACATCCATCAGGTAGTTCGGGATCGGCGATGCGCTCGAGCGTGACGTCGAAGAACGCACGAACAGCGGCAACGGGTTCCGGGGCTGCACACGACAGGGCGGCGTCGTACTTCTCGCCATAGCGCGCGGCGTAGAGATCCAGGCAGCGCAGGAAGAGCGTGTCCTTGTCGCCGAGGGAGGAGTAGATGGAACTGCGGTTCAGGCCGGTTGCCCGGGACAAATCGTCCAATGAGGTGTCGGCGTAACCGTCGCGCCAGAACTGGATCATCGCGGCGTCGAGCGCCGTGTCCATGTCGAACTGCTTCTTGCCTGCCACGCGGCACTTCCTTGCCGATGCGTCGATGGTTCGGACCGTGTTGCGCACCATTCTATCTTGTACTGACCAGTTCAAGATGTGTAGCCTTCGAGCGTGGTCATGGCCAGGCGTACCGCGCACTTCGCGACCGCGCGAGAAACACATCACGCGACCGGGCGAGAAACACACCACGCGACCGCGTGAGAAACACGCCACGTGGTCCCAGCCACCGCCGTCAGCTACACCGTCCCAACCGCACACCGCACACCGCACACCGCACACCGCACACCTGACACCGCACACCTGACACCGATGGAGGGTCCCCGTGACCGGCCCAGCAACCAGCGCTCCGCATGTCTCCGAAAACAACCCCATCCCCGACCTGCCCCTGCAGCAGCTGGCCGGATTCACGCACCGCTGGGTCGACGCGGACGGCGTCCGCCTTCATGTCGTCGAAGGCGGACGGCCGAGCGGCCCGGCCGTCGTCCTGCTCGCCGGATTCCCGCAAACCTGGTGGGCTTGGCGAAAGGTGATGCCCGGCCTCACCCACCGGTTCCGCGTCATCGCGATCGACCTGCCGGGGCAGGGCCACTCCGAGCGTCCGGAGCGCGGCTACGACACGCACGCGGTCGCCGCGCACGTCCACACCGCCGTGCAGGCTCTCGGAGTGTCGACCTACTCCCTGGTCGCCCACGACATCGGCGCCTGGGTCGCCTTCTCTCTCGCCCTCAACTTCGAGAGCCACCTGCGCGGGGTCGCTCTGCTCGACGCCGGAATTCCCGGTATCACTCTCCCGGAGGCGATTCCCACCGACCCGGATCGAGCGTGGAAGACCTGGCATTTCGCGTTCCATATCGTGCCCGACCTGCCCGAGACGCTGCTTGCCGGCCGCGAACGCGATTACGTCGGCTGGTTCCTGAAGATGAAGGCCCTGTCTCCCGACACGTTCGACGACGCCGAGATCGACCACTACGCGGCGGCCGTCGCCGTCGACGGCGGCCTGCGCGCTTCCCTCGCGTACTACCGAGACGCCGCGGAGTCAGCGCGCAAGAACCGCGAGGCGCTCAAGCGGCGGCACCTGACTGTGCCGATCCTCGGAATCTCCAGCAGCCACGGCTCCGTTCCGGACATGGCCGCCTCCATCAGCCCATGGGCCGGCAACACCACCGGAATCGTCGTGCCCGACGCTGGACACTTCATCCCCGACGAGCAGCCCGAAGCCATCACTGCCGCGATAGCAGACTTTATCGCCGACCCGGAGCCGAAGCGGGTTCGGTAGGGCCGGCCAGGTGCCGTAGACCGCCACGCGCGTTCTCGGGCGAGGATCTCCGCGCTGCCGTCCGGCGCCACCAAGGTCAGACGCTCGCTGCCGGGCTGCCACGGCAGCTCCACGAACCCGGGGATCTTCGCCCTGCGGGGCAGCCTCCGCTGCCGCTCGTGCCGCTCGTCCGTGGCGGGAACGCCGAGACGAGCGGTGCCGAGCCTTGGCAACGTCTCGGCGGCGCGCACCCGCCGCCCTCGCCGCATGCCGCGCCTGCTGCCACGTATGCGGTCGCCCGAAGGTCACGACGGCCTCGACGACCAGCCCGCCGTACAGGCGCAGCCCCGAACCTGGCCTTCCGCGACCGAAGTTCGCTCCTCCCCGACGAAGCGTGGCCGGATTTTGCCGTGTCGTCTCCACGACTGGGCACGGGCCGGGCGGTCGGCTCTTGCCGTGTCCTGACCGACAGGAAAGCCGGTAGCTGATTCGTGATTCGCGGGCTGCCACATCAGGCCGCAGACGGCAAAGGTGAGTGCCCGATGGGGCAACTCTGCCGTGCGTGAAACACATTCTCGGTCAGGTAGTCCGAATGTCATCGGTCATCCGGATAAACCCCATGCGGAGCAAGGTCACTGCATCGAGGTAACTCCAACGGTCTCACGGGCGAGCCGGCTGTGCCGATCGTTATTGTTTCCTGGTGTCCGGACAGACGGATTCTCGGATATTCGTTCTCGATTACCAGATATTCGCAGCTCTTCCCCAGCTCTTCCCCAGCTCTTCCCCAGCTCTTCTCCAGCTCTTCTCCTCTTTCGCCGCTTGACGCCAGGCACACCGATCACCGACCTCACGAAGGAGAGCCAGCCCGATGGCCGTTGACTGCCTTCACCTCCAGCGGCAGAACCGTTACGGCGTGGCCGGCGCAGCGATGCCGGTGCAGATCGCGCGCAGACGCGACTAGGGCGTGTCCGAAAGGCCCCGTCCGGCGGCCCAGCACCGCCCGATCCCTTCCCGAGCCGGGCAGCAGGCCCGGACTCCGGGTCAGCACACCCACCTCACCAAGGAGTTACGGATGCCCGATCCCGGGAGTCCTCCCCTGCCGTCGAGCCTGCCCGGACCGAACCCCGCGCTGGAACGGATCCTGCGTGGGCCCAGTGGTCTGGGCACGGCCAGCCTGCACTTGGCCCGGCGCGAGGAGCTGCCGGAGCCTCCGGCACCCGAGACACCGGCGCCCGAGACACTGGCGCTCGAGACACCGGCACCTGAGACACCGGCGCCCGAGACACCGGAGCCCGAGCCGGCGGCGGAGGGCAACCCGATTCCGGGCCTCTACTACCACCCGATCCCGGAGCCCGACCCGGCGCGGGTGGCGGAGGTCAGCCGCCGGATCAAGGCATGGGCGGTGGACGAGGCCCAGGTCTATCCCCCGGAGTGGGAGGACCAGTTCGACGGCTTCTCCGTCGGCCGGTACATGGTCGCCTGCCATCCGGACGCGCCCACCGTCGACCACCTGATGATCGCCACGCGGCTGATGGTCGCCGAGAACGCGGTCGACGACTGCTACTGCGAGGACCACGGCGGCTCGCCCATCGGTCTCGGCAGCCGCCTCCTGCTGGCGCACACGGCTCTCGACCCGCTGCACACGACCGAGGAGTACGAGCCGGCATGGCTGGAGTCGCTCCAGTCGGACGCCCCTCGGCGTGCCTACCGCTCCGCCATGGCGTACTTCCTCGAGACGGCCACCCCCTCCCAGGCCGACCGGTACCGGCACGACATGGGCCGGCTGCACCTGGGGTACCTCGCGGAGGCCGCTTGGGCCCAGACGGACCACGTGCCCGAGGTGTGGGAGTACCTGGCGATGCGTCAGTTCAACAACTTCCGCCCCTGCCCGACCATCACCGACACCATCGGCGGCTACGAACTGCCGGCGGACCTGCACGCACAGCCCGCCATGCAGCGCGTCATCGCGCTCGCCGGCAACGCCACCACCATCGTCAACGACCTGTACTCGTACACCAAGGAACTCAAGAGCCCTGGCAAACACCTGAACCTGCCCGTGGTGATCGCCGAACGCGAGGGCCTCTCCGAAAAGGATGCCTACCTGAAGGCGGTCGAGGTCCACAACGACCTCATGCACCGCTTCGAAGCCGAGGCCGCCGCCTTGGCCACCGACTGCCCCGTCCCGACCGTGCTGCGCTTCCTGCGCGGGGTGGCCGTATGGGTCGACGGCAACCACTACTGGCACCAGACCAACACCTACCGCTACAGCCTGCCCGACTTCTGGTAAGAGGAAATGGAATTATCTGTGGCCAGCACCGAGTTCAGCACCATGAACGGCACCTCCGCCTTCGTCCCCGCCCCGGCATCGCCCTACCAGGGTGAGATCGCCCGTTACTGGGATCAGGAGGCCAGGCCCGTCAACCTGCGTCTCGGCGACGTCGACGGGCTCTACCACCACCACTACGGCATCGGCGACGTCGACCACGTCGCCCTCGGGGATGCCGACGCCGGCGACTACGAGAAGAAGCTGATCGCCGAGCTCCACCGCCTGGAGTCGGCGCAGGCCGAATACCTCCTGGACCATCTCGGCTCCATCGGGCGTGACGACACGCTCGTGGACGCCGGCTGCGGCCGGGGCGGTTCGATGGTCATGGCCCACCAGCGGTTCGGATGCCGGGTCGAGGGCGTCACCCTGTCGGCCAAGCAGGCCGACTTCGCCAACCAGCGCGCCCACGAACTCGGCATCGAGGACCACGTCCGGGCCCGTGTGTGCAACATGCTCGACACACCGTTCAGGACGGGGCAGGCCGCGGCCTCGTGGAACAACGAGTCGACCATGTACGTCGACCTGCACGACCTCTTCGCCGAACACTCCCGCATCCTCGGGGTCGGCGGCCGCTACGTGACCATCACGGGCTGCTGGAACCCACGTCACGGCCAGCCCTCGAAGTGGGTCTCCCAGATCAACGCACACTTCGAGTGCAACATCCACTCCCGCCGGGAGTACCTGCGCGCCATGGCCGACAACCGTCTCGTACCGCAGGCCGTCATCGACCTGACTGCCGCGACCCTGCCCTACTGGGCGTTGCGAGCCACGTCTTCCCTGGTCACCGGCATCGAGGAGGCGTTCATCAACTCCTACAAGGACGGCTCCTTCCAGTACGTCCTCATCGCAGCCGACCGCGTCTGACCGCTCGCCGACAACTGAAAGGGCCGGCCCCCTCACCCGACGCTCCGGCCCTTTCCCCACATCACCAGGACGACTTCCCCGGTTCGCTCAACTCCCCGCACTCCTGGCGTAGGCCCGCACATCGGCATCCGTGTCCACCGTCGCGGAACGCAGCGCCTCACGCGCCGCGGACGAGCCTTCGGCATGACCCAGCAGCGCGAGGACGGCCGCCTTGCAGACATCGGCGTGCGGCGGCGAGGGGAGCCGGGTGTTCGCGGACACGGTCGAGTGACATGCCAGGGACGCTAGCCCGGCTTCCGTACAGCGGTATTGCCGCAACATTGCGCCACTCCGCCGCCTCGTCCCTGGCCACTGACCAGCGGTTCTGAGGCTGGAGGCAGCGGATCCGCCGCCGGCGCGGCCGGGTGCGCCGACCGTCGGACGCTGTCCCGGACAGGCGGCTGACCAGCATGGACACGAGGCAGGGTGTCCGGGACACTCGTTCTCCGTTCCCACCGCGCTCGCCTTGCCCAACGATCGTTCCGACAGCCACCTCGGACCGATGGAGGGAACAACATGCGTACTCGTCTCGCGCTTACCGGAGCCGCTCTGGGGGCCACCCTGCTGACCGGTGCTTCGGTCGCCACCGCGCAGGCCGCTCCGGTGTCTTCCGATACCAGCACGACGACGGCCGTGGCGTCGGGCGCCTACTCGTGGATCTACGTCGGCACCTACCGTACGCACGCCGAGTGCTACGCCGACGGGAGGAACTCCGCGTACTCCCAGTGGGACTGCAAGCCGGTCAACGGGAAGTACCAGCTCTGGGTGAACGACGCATCGTAACCACCCGCTGACGGCCTGACCACCTCGGGGCACTCAGGCGGCTCAGCATCTCGGTCTCACGCTCGCTCTGGTCGGCGCTGGAGCCGGTTTCGGCAAAGGTGTCCAGGGAGTACAGGCCACCGGCCTGGTGGGCACACGCGGCACGTTCACCGTCTCCTACCGCACCGACACCCATCCCAGCGGGAAGAATTTCGATGACGAGTGCGGGGGCGATTTTGTCCCTCGGGACGGCACTGCCGACGACGGGTGGAGCGGGACGCTCGAGAACGCGGACGACTACTCGGCCGGCGAGATGACTGGTCGGGTCCGGCACGCTCACGTGCCGGACCCGGCTGTGTCAGCGATTCAGCGCTGCCCAGAACTCCTCGAAGGACATCTGGCGATCGCCGTTGGTGTCGAGCGAGTCGATCAGCCCCTGGGCCTCCGACTCGGTGACCTCCGAACCCAACTCCGACACGACCTTGCCGTATTCCTCCGCGGTGACCAGGCCGTCCCCGTCGAGGTCGTAGCGGTCGAAGACCTTCCGCGCCGCTGCCTCCACGATGTCTGCCATGTGTTCCACCCTTCTGTGATCTTCGCTGACGCGCCCAGGCTATCCGTCCGTCCGGAACCCGGCGGGGGCCGCCCCACCTGCCCGAATCGGGCGGAGGAGAGGGGCAG
Organism: Streptomyces sp. NPDC000151; assembly: GCF_040301705.1. NCBI lineage: Bacteria > Bacillati > Actinomycetota > Actinomycetes > Kitasatosporales > Streptomycetaceae > Streptomyces > Streptomyces sp. NPDC000151. The sequence continues at coordinate 62,104 of NZ_JBEPFC010000001.1, forward strand.
GATGCCTGGTGAGGCAGGGGAGAGTCGGTCGCAGCGATCTATAGTTGGTCTCATGAGCCGTTGGCAGGAGCTGACCGGGGAAACGTCCGGCAATGACTACGCCGCACGGTTTGCGGCGCTGGCCCGTAGCGGCAAGGACGTGCACGGTGAGGCGCGGCTCTGCGCGGCTCTCGTGCCTGCCGGAGCGCGGGTGCTGGACGCCGGGTGCGGCACGGGCCGGGTCATGATCCGGCTGACGGAGCTCGGGTACGACTGTGTCGGCGTGGATCTCGATGCGTCGATGTTGGCAGTGGCGCGGGAGCAGGCGCCGGACCTGCCCTGGTTCCAGGCCGATTTGGCCGAGTTCGAGCCGGACTTGCTCGGCATCGCAGGGGACTTCGATCTCGTGGTCGCTGCGGGCAACATTTTTCCGTTGCTCGCTGCCGGCACCGAGGCCACGGTGGTCAAGCGCTTGGCCGCGGCCTTGCGCCCGGGCGGTCTGATGGTCGCCGGCTTCGGCCTGGACGCAGCCCACCTCCCTGTGCCGCCCAGTATCACGCTGTCGGAGTACGACGACTACTGCGCCGCAGCCGGCCTCACCCTCGTTGACCGCTTCGCTACCTGGAACGCCGACCCTTACGACGGCGGCGGCTACGCCGTCAGCGTCCACCGCCGGTGAGAACCGGTGAGAACCGCTCGGCATCCGCAGCCCTGAGTGCCTACTCTCTGTGTCCGATGCGCCCCAAGGACAGGCCCCTGGCCCCGGGGGAGGGCACAGCGCTCGAGCGTGAAGGCGAAGTCGCCGGAGAGCTTGCCGCTCAGCCGGCATGCCGAAACGAGCTTTCCCTCCGTGATCAGCCTCTCGCCCTCGGCCCGCGAAGGACCGCAACCTTCAGCGATCAGTCTCACCGGCCGGACCACGATCCGCGCCGTGAAACGGACCGAGACGTCGATCTTCCCTAAGCTCTCGGCTTCGCCCGAGCAATGGAGACAAGACCCCATCCACGGTCCAGGTGATCCGATCCGCCGGTGTCGCGGCGATGACGGCCGTGTCAGAGCCCAGCGGCATCCACGTAGCCGACGATGACCCGAGCCGGCCCCCCCCAGGCCGCTACCGCCATCGATGCACTCCGGGCAGTGGTACCTGGGCTGTTCGTGATCCTGCATGTGGTGACCCGGGAGAGCCGGCCTACCCGGAACCAGCGGATCTTCCGGGACCACTGCGCGCCCATCCCGCGGACGCGACCCGCTACGCGCAGCTCAAGCGGGTTGGGTGGTGCCGTCGATTGGCGGTTAGCCTGCGGGGTTGTCCTTGGGGATACTGGCGATCATGCGTATCGAGATCGATCCTCAGACGGTGTCCCGCAACGACTTCTATCGGGTGTTGACCGCTACGGTCGTGCCGCGGCCGATCGCGTGGGTGTCGACGGTCGCCGAGGACGGCGGCGTCGCCAACCTGGCCCCTGCGTGATTCGGCGGACAGTGGTATTGGTGAGTCGCGACGTTAGTACAGGTCAGGGTGCTGATGCAATCGGTGGTGGCTTAGATGGAGCTCCCGACGATCAGCCCAGCGGTGGCGTGGCCTCGCCGTCCAGTCTGTGACAGGCCCTTCCCTGCAGAAGGGGAACAACGCTTGCTTGTCGTTGATCATCACGCTATCTCGGCGCTGCTGCCAGGCGCTGCCGATGACCTGCCGGTTTCAGGCCTGGCGCCTGGTGTTGTGAGCTTCTAGGAGCGGGTGAGTCGACGGGTGATGCTGGTGATGACGGTGGTACCGAGTAACCAGCCTACGAGGGAGCTGACCCAGGAAATCCAGGCAGTGGTGCCGACCGGGGTGAACGCCTTTTCCTGCCCGAGGTCGAGAACGGGCAGGATGAGATCTAGAGCGAAGACGACTGGTTGAAAAACTGGGCCGTCGGATTGGGTCGGCCGCGGCGGTGTTAAGGAAAAGGCTGTGGCGGCAACCGTGGTTAGCGCCAGGAGCCATATGAGCGCGCGCCCCGGTCTGTAGCCGTACCCGACAGTGGCGTCCTCCACGTATCCCCACAACCGGGCCGGCGCGCGCAGACTGCGTCGTCGTTGTCGATGCTGCGCCAGGAGTACTGCCCGGGCGTCTTCGTCGTGGCCCAGTTGCCGGTAGTAGGTAGCCAGCTGTTCATAGGGCTGAGGGTGGTAATCCGTGCCACGGTGCAGCCAGGCCAGACGGTGGCTGGCGGGCAGCACTGGGCGGAGGGCCTGGTAGGTGAGCGCGGTCAGCGCAATGTGTGAGGGCCATGAGTGCGCAGAATCGGTAATGGCAGTGATGTTGGCAGAGCTCAGGTCGAGCGTTGCTGGTGGTGAGAGGGGGGACTCCATGCTGAGCGCTCCCAGGGTGGCGCGTTCAAGGTCGACGGTCGTTGCCTCGGAGAACGTCGTCTCGGTAAGTGAAAGTGTGCCTTTGGCTTCGGCACGCGTAAGGACGATGTCGCCAACGATGCGCGTCGCGTCGCCCAGAGTGATGTTTGCTTCCACGCGGGCGTCAGGAGCTCGAAGTGCATACCGGCGGTAGGGGAGGAGTGTGCTGGCAGTGAGTTCTATGGATTCCCCGATGACGGCGGCGAAGAGATTGATACCCCCCTCGACGGTTAGACCGTGAGCGTAGAAACCACCACCGACGGTGAGTGTGGGAGCGGCGATGGCCCACCCGGTGCTGCTACGTACATCGGCATTGACCAGCCAGAACTGGCCGCCGATCGTCGCGCCGAATAGATGGATGCCTCCGTCGTCGACCAGCAGATCGGTACAACGGAGGTCTTGAACGAGGTGCAGGCCATCGCCGCGGAACGCCGGACGCGCTTCCCCGGTCAGGTGGGCATGGCTGACCTCGATGGTGAAGGCATGGGCACCCCACAAGTTCACTCCGCCCGTCACGTGAACGGAGTGGGCATACAAGCCGCCGTCGATGCGCAGCTGCGGCCCGTTCACGGCATAGCCGGAGCCGTTCCCTGCGATGTGGGCGGCAGTCAGCCACAGATCGCCTCTGACCTGTGCGCCGAAGAGGGAGATCCCTCCACTAATCAGCCGGGTGAGCGTCAGATCACCGTCCACACGCAGTCGGTCTGCGCTCAGGTGAGGTATGTGGCAGCCCCTGAAGTCCGCCGCACGCAGCGAGGCATCAGCGAGCTCCACCGGCGCGTCGAAATGGCAGTCGACCAGGGAGAAGGGGATCTCGACCGTGGCGTATTGCAGATGAAGGCAGCCGGTTATGTGCGCTCCGACCAACTGCAGCCTTGGTATGGCGCTGTCTTCTGCTGCAGGGGGCTGCAGCAGAAGAGTGGCGATAACCTCGGCAGGGACTTCTGGGCGCACAGAGCCCGGGTCTTGTGCTGTGCCTTCGGGCCGCGCGCCGGCGAAGTCGAGAACCTCGCCGTCGCGTACGGCTTGCCACAAGCGCTGCGAGGCCGGATTCCAATGGACGGGTGGTGTGGTCGTCACCCTGACCATGGTGCCCGTCCGCGACTGTCCAGCGTGTACCCGTCACGATCTTCGGCGGCGCGAAGCCGAAGGTGCGGGTGTCGTCCTCGTTGGGATGCAGGCGTCTGAACGGCTGATAGTCGGCCCACTAGCTTGGTCGATCGATGGTGTGTGAGAACTGCTCGGTGCGGTGTCCCAGCCTCCGGCGTCAGGCGCTTGCGGGGCGCGAACGGGGCGGCCTCGCTGATCGCGGTTGCCCGTGCGCGCCGGAGATGGCCCTTTCTGCAGGCTAGTTGCTTCACGTACGGGTGTCCGTTCCCGGCCAAAGTGCTCTAAGTGAGGTTTTCGGGTCTTGTGCACGGTCAAGGCTTCTGCCCGAGCCGGCAGGTGAATGCCCTGCCTGGGGCTGAGGGGGGGAAGGTCGATGGCGGGCGAGCCGACAGAGATTGCGTGGCGGATTCAAGCAGCGGTTGCGGATTTGACGGCCAAGGCCGATTCGAAGGCCTCGTTTGCTCTGACCATGCAGTCCACGGCATTGGCTGTCTTAGGCATCCTGGCCAGTTCCCGGCGAGCGGCGGGTGGTCTCGACTCGGGCGCATCACAGTTGCTGCTGTGGTGTGGCGTCTTGCTCATGGTCAGTGGAGCAAGCTGCGCGGCTTGGGCCATCTCGCCGAACCTCCGCAAGGAGCGGCGGGGGCCGGAACATGACGATGACTTCCTATATTTCGGCCATGTTCGGCACTTGGAACCGACGGCCCTCGAGGCCATCCTCCGGGGCAAAGATCCGCTGCCGCCTCTGTCCCGGCAACTGGTGGTGATGAGCGAGATCGCCTGGACTAAGCACCGCCGCGTGCAATGGTCACTCATGTTGGCAGTTGCGGGCTGCACCGCCTTCGCTCTCGCGGCCGTGGCCGGATGACATACCAGGAAGGCAGGACGCTGATGAACTTCCGGTCCCTGGTATCCGCCGACGTATGGCGCGACCTTGTAGAACGCGGGCGTCGGCGAACGTTCGGGCGTAGATCCGTGCTGCTGCGTCAAGGAGAGTCGCCGGACGCCGTCATCGCGCTGGTCGAAGGTTTGGTGAAGGTGGCCCAGAGCAATGAGTGGGGGGACGAGCTGACGCTGACGCTGCGGGGACCAGGAGAAGTTCTCGGGGAAATGGGCGCCTTACTCGGACGCCCACGCTCGGCCACCGTCACCGCGGTCTATCCGTGTACAGGGTTTGTTCTGCCGGCTCACGCCTTTCGCGGCTACGTAGAGCGCCATCGTTTGGAGGCGGTGGTGTATCAGCTGACCGTAGAACGGCTGAACAGCCACGAACGCTTGCGAGCGGACCTCGCGCACCTGCCACGCGTGGCACGTATGGCCCGAATTGTTAGTCATCTCGCGGACGAAATCGGCTCTACCTACGGCGACGACGGCTTGGTCGTCGAGTTGGGCATGGCCCGGACGGAGCTGGCCACTATGGCGTCCATGAGCCGCTCATCAGCACTTGATGCTCTCAGCCAGCTTCAGGTGGCCGGTGTCCTCACACTCGGACGCCGGAACCTGATCATCAACGACGTAGCCCACCTCAAGGCCGCCGCCCGGGACGAGAAGCAGCTTCCGGGTGATACCGGCTGCCAGGGCGACCCATCCGCCATGTGACACAGGGCACGTTCGTACCGTCCAATGCTGGACCATCTGATCCCTACTGCTCCACGAAGGTGGCACTGGCCGCGATTTCGCGACACACCACCCGACGAGAGGAGCGGCACATGCTGCCGTCATGGGAACCGTTGTGGCCCTACCGGGCCGTGCTGGCCGTGGACGCCCGCAACTTCAGCGCGCTGGACAGCAAGGGCATGCAACAGGTGAACGCCGATATCCCACCGTTGCTGTCCCAGGCGCTCAGCGTCAGTAACGTGAGCGCTCACTGGGAGCGGCGGATGTTCGGCCAGCATGCCGGCGACAGCTACGTTGCCGGCATGGACCCAGAGGTTCTGCCCGCGCTGGTGGGCTGCTTCCCCGACGCCCTCCGGCAGGCTTTGGCCCGTCGACGCGCTGATGCCCCCGCCAGCACCCCCCTGCAGCTCAGGGTCAGCATCCATGTCGGCCCGCTGCCGCACACTGGTCTGGGCGTACCAATGGTGCACACCCACCGACTCCTGGACGACGACGCACTGCGCACTCTGCTGAACCGCGCGAACCCGGAGATCACCAACACCGCAGTGATCATCTCGCAGCGCGTCTATGAGGACGTCTTCGAAAGCGGCTGCCTCAACGGAGACGTCTTGCCCGACCAGTTCATGCGACACCTGGTGAAGGTGAAGAAGTTCCGGCAGCCGGCGTACGTCCACATCCCCGGCTTCGACTGGCGGCTCGCGGACCCGGATATCTTCGAACCCCTCGACAGCACAGACGCGGCTACTGAGCAGCTGCCCCCTGCCCCCGGAGCATCACCTCAGCCGGCTTCTCCCGCCCTGGGCACGGTGAGCTTCAGCCATTCCGGCGAACACGGCATTCAGGCATACAACCACTTCGGCGCTGGACGGGGGCAGTGATGATCGACGACAAGCAAGGTCAGCAAGACCGTGCGGAGCCCACCTCACCGTCGGCGGAACGCGCCGAACCGAACGAACCCACAGGCTCCCTTCAATCGCCGAAAAACGGCCAGTCGCCCTCCCGCTCGGTGCACTTCGCTCACTCCGGCGAGCACGGCATTCAAGCATACAACCTGCACCTGAACGGCGATCAAGCGGTCCCCATTCCCATCACCGAGAGTGACGCCGACTACAAGGCGAGCCATGACAGCCGATTTGTCCCGCCGCGCAACGCAGACCAGTGGGTGGAAGCTTCCGCACTGCTGGACAAATACGGAATCATCGTGCTCTGCGCAGCCCAGGGCACCGGGCGACACACGGCTGCCATACGTCTGCTGCGTACGGTGCCCCCCCCTCCGCAGGCCATCTTTGACCTCGACCCGGAATGGTCCAAGCCCTCGGTCCGCCCCCTGCCGAAAGAGGCAGGTACGGGATACATCCTCGACCTCTCCGACCTCACAGAGAACCCCGGCGAACGGCTGGGCACCGACCTGGTCGGCTATGGGGCGGAGCTGCGCAAGAACAACTCCTTCCTGGTGATCTTGGCCACGCCCGCCGACTGGCATGGTCACTGGGTCGAACCCACGATGCCCTTCACCGTCCGGCTCGAGTCTCCGGACGCGAAGGCCCTCGTCACAGCAGAATTCCGGGGGCACTATCGCGGCGACCGTGTGGAATGGTTGGACAGGAAGGAGCTTGTTGACATCTGGGAGGCCAACCCATCCGCGCGTGCTGCGTGGCGCCTGGCCGACCGCCTCATGCGCGCCTCCGGTCCAGAGAAGATCCAGGGGATTGTCGATGAGTTCGGTGACTGGCACACGGAAGTCGAGAATCTCCTCGGAAGGAACCGGGCGAGAGAAAGCGACACACAGCTGCTGTCCACCTGGGTCACGGTCTGGGCCGGCGCCCTGCTACACGGAGGGCAGCGCAAGTCCGTCATCAAGGCAGCCGACGACCTCCTGGCCCAACTCGGATTCAAGCGCGACCCCGCCAACGTCCTGACGGACGCTACGACAACAAGCAGACTGGACGCCGCAAAAATCACCCGCAACGGGGACCGCGCTTTTCACGACAAGAATATGGAAGGCCTGCCCGCGGCCATCCTGCGCCATCTGTGGGACGAGTTCCCCACCCAACACAAACTTCTGCGCACATGGGCCATCGGCATTGCCGCAGACCGCACCATCCCGGAAGAGGACGCCCGCCGAGTCACTACTGCGCTGTTGAAGCTGGCGGTCCATCGCCACGACCGGGATGTCCTCGACGGGCTGGCCAGTGACCTACAAGGCCCCCGACGGCGCCTAGCCGTGGAGGCCCTGACCAAAGCAGCAGAGGATGCCGAGTTCGGCCGCTACGTGAGGAATCGCCTGCGTCAGTGGATGGACAACAAGGCCCCTTCTGACAACAAAGTCGACCTCGTCATCGAGATCTGCGCAAGCACCTGGGGAATCAACCAGCCGGCTCTCGCACTGACACGTCTAGGCAAGGCGGCAGGCCACAAGGACTTCGGCTCCGAGATGGTCGTCCACGCCTTCCAGCAGCTCGCCCTGCAAAACCCGGAGCAGGTGCGCAAAGCCGTCGATCAATGGCTCAGTGACGCCGAAAGCGAACAAGCCGACGAGGCTGTGCAACGCCAGACGCTGCGAGCGTTCATCGCTCTCGTCTCCAGCGACGAGGGAACAGATCTTATCTTGAACGATGTCCCCACCCCCGAGGCCCGCCTGCGCCTCGTCTGCGCTTGGCGGAAGCTGCTGTCCACCGACGCCGCTGTGGAGGCGGTCGGCAGGCAACTGACCCGGTGGCAAAAACGCTTCCAGGGCGACCGCGAGCTCCGGGAACCAGTGCTGGACCTGCTCGCGGACATTTTCACCCCACCCAGCCGCCGCTCCGGCCTCGACGGGCTCATGGTGACAGAAGAGTCGGCGATCGATCCGTTCTGGCGGGAGGTCCTGGAACGGGCCGCCTACCGCTACCGGACGTCCGAGGGGGCATCGACTCCTTGACGATCGACGGACCCGGCCCGTGGTGGAGCCGTCGGCGCAGTCGGATCCGAACCCAGTGGCCCACAAGCCTGCCCGGCATCCGCTTCTGCGCCCGTGGCACACTCACCTACCGAGCACACACGCTCGTTAAGGCTGGCAGCACAGCTGCCGCGCGGGCCGCCGCACGACTGGCCCTGGACGAACTCGGCCGCGGCATCACCCAGCGCCACATGCCCGAACAGCTCACCACCGCACAGGAACGCCTCACGCTTGCCGTGGCGCACTGGCACACCCCTGAGAACATCCCTGGCCTCTGGCTGAAGGCGCATATCACCCTGATGCTCACCGAGCAAGATGCGGGGCGGGCCCAGAGATACCAAGACGCCTTGCGCGAAGTGGCACTCCAGCTTGCGCAAGAAGACGAACGCCGAGAACGGTTCAGGCAAGTGGTCTTCGACAAACCGGACGCCACACGCATCTGGTGGCTCGACCGCCACCTGGACGATCTCGACTCCCTCGACTGGGACGTCTTCAAGGAGAAGATCCTTCCGCTGGTCGGTGCGGCCGACGACACCCAATCCAAGGCCGAACGCATCGCCCAAACGCTCATGTACGTCTGGGAGAAATTGGGTGACAAACCAGGGCAACATGCGCGCTTCACCACCACAGTGCGTACCGTTCTGGACCAGATGGGATGGAACGACGCGATCGACTGGCTGGCGCCGGAAGAACCGTCAACCGCTGATTCGCCCGGAAGTGGCCGCGACGACGGGGGAGAGGGAGAGCCATCCTCAGTGGCTAAGGCGGGCGCAGCCCGATGAAGCTACCGGCCCTGCGCTGGCTGCTCGATCCGGCAACCAGCCTCCTAGCCTTACGGATCCGTGCTCAGGAACGCGGTCGAATATCCCACGACGCGGCCTGGCGGCTGGCCCGTGTGACACGCCATCCCGACGAAATGGTGTATCGGCATCACGGGCACCTTGTCGAGGACACATCCGACGAAGCGACGTAGCAACACCGCATGGAGCCATCCGGCCGGGATGCTGGGCTGTCCCGGAGGGTCGACCTGGTAGCCGAGCGCGCTCTCGCCGCGATTCAAATGCGGATGGGTATCTCACCGCCTACCGGGTCCGCGGCTTCGCCGGGTCCGATCCCGACTCGACGGCACTGCCTGTGAGGTCATTTTGACCCCGCCTGGTTCCTTGCTTGGCGGTGCTGCTGGAAGGCGACGTCACCTGGTGTGGAGCGGCTGCTGGTGCCGTGGGCGTATTGGGGCCGTCAACACGCTTCGCCGGCGCGCCGGTGGGTGACGGAAGGTCGTTGCCCGTCCAGCGTCGGCGATGGTGGTGAACGTACTGGGTGCCAGTGCCCCGGCGGATGATCCGCAGCAACCGCCGACCCTCGTCACCATCGATCTCACGAACCTGCACACGCCCAGCCACGTGATCATTCTGACCCGGTCGCCGCGCAAGGAAACGTCCACGCGGCGAACCTTCACGAAGCAGACATTGTCAGCGCGCGGGTCAGTTCGGCGTCGTATTGATCAGCGTCGAAGTGAAAAATCGGAGGGCGCGCCTCATCAACGGGCACCTGCCAGTCAGACCACTCCACGGTCCCGCCGTGACGCTGCACGAACACGGACAGGTAGCCGCAGCATCCGTCCGTGCACTCGGGCTCACCCAGCACTACACGTTGTCCCTCGCCGGTTGCCCAGAGGGGCCCTGGCCATCGGCCGGCAATGCCTCCTCGGCAAACGGGCCGCGGCCTCCCTCTCCGATCGAGGCTGCTACTACTTCCTCGCCATCGATCCGGAAAGACAACTGGGCGGCCCATCGGGGGCCTGGTGGCAACACACTGATCTCAAGCCGATTGAACACCCAAGCACCCTACGGGAGTACTGGCAGCCTCAGTTCCGTTCCTACGACCGGATACCGACTATCAGGCAACGTCCGGAGAAGCGAACGTTGCCTGATGCGGAATTAGTAGTCACGGCACTGCCGACGCCTCATCGCATAACAGAAATGAGGCGTCGGCTTGCAGGTCAAAAGCCCATTTTGTAGCTAACCAGACGGCGAAGCCCGTTGAACTGGGCTAGGACATACGGATGCATACGGCGTAGACCTGGACAGCCTTGCTCCAGCTGCCGTCCTCGCTCAGATTACTCTCCCGCTTCATTTCGACGACCCACCCCTTACCGTCATCTGTCGGATGGCTGCTCTTCGCTGAGAATTCCGGATGCCCAAAGTTGAAACCACCGCTGATCACGCGGAAGCCCTGCGGAGCGCGAGCAGTTACCACGTCATCCGGCCCCCCTTCAGCCGTCATCACAGTGAAGACCGTGTTCTTGTCCACCTTGCCGTCCAAGGCGGTGAAGGCGGTGTCGCGCAACTGTCCCAACGGATTCGTCATAGTGCCCCCCCTGTTGGCCACTGATTGCGTTGAACCATCGGAAGCGTCTCACGCAGCGTCATCCACAGGCCGCCGACTCTCGGGCGATGTGAGGGCATTTCCACTTATTGGCTATCCCGCAACAAGAGGCACACCGGCCCTGCCCGGCCCGCCAATACCGCGTCTGCGGGCGCCACCCCCAACTGAACGGACACCCGTGAACGACCGCACCCGCCGAGCCGCCCGCACCGTCGTGCAGATCATCATCAGTCTCGCCGCCGCGCTCCCCCTTCTGGTCGACGCGTCCGGCATCCCCGAGACCGCCGCGGGCGTGGGCGTCGCCCTGACCGTCGCCGCCGGCATCACGCGCCTGATGCAGCTGCCCGCCGTACAGCCGATGCTGTGATGGCTCGGCATCGATATACGCAACGAGAGCGGAGGGAGCGCGTCCTGCGCATCCTGCTCCGCGAGGAAGGCGTCTCCTTTCAACGTCTGAAGACTTGGAAGACCTCCCGCGATCCGGACTATGCGGCCAAAAGGCCCGCGTCGAGCACCTCTACGCGATCGCCGATGGCGAGGTCATAGCCGAGGACGGCGAACCCGAAGACATCTTCTGCATGGACGGGTTCGGGCCGCTCAACCTGATGCCCCACCCGAGCCGACCAGTCGGCCGAACGCGGGCAAGTACAAGGGCCCCGTCCGCGACCCCGCCGATGGCGCCGGGCGGCCTACAACCGCTACGGCGGGGTCCGGCATCTGTTCGCCGCCCTGGGCCGAACCAAGGACAAGCCCTACGGCCACACAAAGCCGATCAAGAGGCGGACCCAGTTCATGGAGTTCTGCCGCTACCTCCGCACGCTTTACCCACGAGAGGTGCGGATCGCGATCGTCAGCGACAACTTCTCCCCGCACCTGACCACGAAGAAGTGCCAGCGCGTCGGCACCTCGGCAAACAACGTCGAGGTGGCCTACACCCCGACCAACAGCTCCTGGCTCAACCGCGTCGAGGCCCAGCTCACCGCCCTGCGCTACTTCACCCTCGACGTCACTGACCACGCCAGTCACAAAGAGCAGGGCAGCATGATCCGCCGCTACATCATCTGGCGAAACCGCCACGCCGACGACCAGCGCCTACGCGCCGTCGTCGACAGGGCGAACCTTGCCTGATGTGGCACTAGCACCTGCGTGGTTCGGCGGACGGTGGTATCGGCCAGTTGGGACATTAAAGCGTTTTGTGCAAGGCCGCGTTAGGGCAGGCCAGGGCTCGTGAGGACAGTTCTCTGGTCATGATGCGAGCGCGAGGTTGTGCATGTGGGCGACGGCCTGGACGGCGTGATGAAGGCCGTCGCCACGTTGCCGGCAGTCGCGGAGAATCTTGTAGTTCTTCATCCGGCCGATCACGTGCTCCACCCGGGCGCGGACCTTGCGGTGCGCCGCATTGTCATCCTCCTCGCCCTTGAGGAGCCCGCGGCCGGGGCGCTTGCGGTGCGGCACGACCATGCCGCAGTTGAGGTAGGCCCCGTCGCCGAGGACCGTGACGCCCTGGCAGTGGTTGGCCAGGCCCGAGCCTCGCCAGGCGTGAGCGTCGGCCGTGGTGCCGGGCACCGGCCGTGCCGCGTCGATCACGAGACGCGTGTCGGCGTCGACGATGACCTGCACGTTCGCGGAGAACCGGCAGTTGCGCGACGACGTGCCGATGTGTCGATCCCGGACCGGGGCCAGGGTGCCGTCCACGATCCACAACCGCTCCGCGGTGTCGCCGGGACGTGTCATGGGCTCCAGCGCCAGCAGCGGTCCCAGCCGTTGGATCACCCGGCACACGGTCGAAGAGGAGACCCCGAACGGCGGCGCCAGCTGCCGCATGGTCAGGTTCGTGCGGTAGTACACGGCGACGATCAATACGCGTTCGGCCAGCGGAAGACTCCATGATCAACCATGCGGGGTGCCGTTGCCACCCCGCTCCCGCACCACTTTCAGCAGCCGCCCGAACTGATCCACTCGCAGCCCGGTGAACGTCTCCACCCCACACCGATCGGCCCTCAACACCCCATTCATACACCGGAGATGCCCAGTTCACGGCCTTGTGCAACACGCTTTAGGCAAGGTCAGAGACCTACGCAAGGCCATTTTTCTTCACTGGGGGGAGGGGCCGGCAGGTGAGAACATGCGGGCGCCGGTCGACGCACCCGGCCCCAGTCCGGTCTTGGTGGCGTGTGTGTCTGAGGCCGGGCAGCGCGCAGGGCTGGGAGGCCACCTAGGACAGTGCCCCTTCTTCCGTGCGTCGCCTCATACCCGATGCGTGGCGTATATACTGGTTTGTTCCCCGTCGATTGGCTAGATCCAGAGGGGCGCTTGCGCCGCCCGCTGAGGGCAAGCTGCACATGCATCGTGGCGGGGCGGATGCCGTCGCATCGTGGTACCGAGCCTGTGGCTCCACCTGCCGCCCTACGGGCGCTGGAATCACCCGGTGGACGGTCCACGACAGTCGCCTGACGCCGGGCACTCCGCACGTCACATCGTGACTCTTGGAATGAGACGAGCCTGCGGTACGGACGTCGGCTGACGCAATCTCATACCGACTCCTTTGTTCTTGGGTGTGGAGCACAGGAAGTGTGCGTTCGGAGTCGCTGGAGTGGGGCACCAGGTAGCACAGGTAACACAGCCGTCTTCCGTATTTCGCTGGTCAGCGTGCTGTCCTGTTCGGGGATGGAGGTTGGTGCATTTATCTGAAATACCTGTGAGGTGCGGAGGGTGAGTTTCCGATTTCAGCGCGCGCTCTTTATTTGGATGGCGCAGAGTATTCATTCTCTTGACCTGTCGGGCGGCAGGGGTACGCTCGGCTGTCACGCGAACTGATTATCGCGCGCTCGTCACATCGATCGCGAAGGGCACAATCATGGACCGGAGATTGTTTGATAAACGTCGTACGATTCTAGCCCTCCCGCTGGCCGGCGTCCTTGGTGCTGTGCTCGTTGTGGGAACGGCTACCGATGCGTCTGCCAAGAGGTACAGGCAGGCAATGAGCGGCTCGTTCGCCATGTTCTCGGATTCTTATAAGCCACGGAACTTCCTGGACTGCAGGTACGTCGACAAGGAGAACAATAAGCTTGTTGATGATTATCGGTGTTCGGATGGAAGCGGGAAGTCGCGCCTTCTGGCCACCATCCTGATGCCGGACCTGGATAAGACAAATCACAGGCCGCTGCCACCCGACTACTCGGGATGGAAATATCTGGCTGCTCCCGATCACTTCAAATGCGTCTGGAACAAGAATAACCAGGGCATCAAGACCGCGGAGACGTTCAGGTGCAGCTATGGCAGCCGTCACTTCCCGCTCGACTGGATGGTTCTCGCCACCCAGGATGTCCCTCAGGGAGTTCCGCCGCGAGACGCAGCTTGGTACGTCCCGAGCGGCAAGTGCTGGATCCCGAGCGGCAAGTGCTGGTAAGCCACGCACCCGGAACGGCTGACCCGTGGTTGCCCTGTTCATAAGCCACAGCGGCCGGGACCGGGCCGTGGCGAAGCGGATCGCAGGCCGGCTCAAGGCAGCGGGGTTCGCCGGGCTGTTCCTCGACTTCGACCCCGAGCTGGGCATCCCGGCCGGTCGCTCCTGGGAACGGGAGCTCTACACCCAACTTCGCAGAACCGACGGCGTGGTCTTCGTGGCCAGCGAAGCTTCCACCGCATCGTCCTGGTGCTTTGCCGAGGTCGCTCTGGCCCGCTCGTTGGGCACCCCCGTCTTCCCATTGCGCATCGACAACACCGCACGGCTCAAGCTTCTGTCCGAGGTTCAGTGGGTGGACCTCGCGGACGGTGAGGAAGCCGCACTCGACCGCCTCCTCATCGGGCTGCAGCGCGCCGGGCTGAAGGCGTCCGACTCCTTCGCCTGGGACCCCACCCGCGCCCCTTACCCGGGCCTCGGTCCGTTCGCGCCCGAGGACGCCGCCGTCTTCTTCGGGCGTTCGGACAAGACCGAGGAGCTGCTGAAGCAGCTGCAGCCGACGCTCGCGCACGGCGCAGGACGCTTCGTAGCGATCATGGGCCCTTCAGGAAGCGGCAAGTCCTCGCTGCTCCACGCGGGGCTGCTGCCGCGCCTGTACGAACGCCCCCGCCGCTGGGAGGTACTGCCGCCGATGCGGCCCGGTCAGTATCCGACCCGGGAGTTGGCCCACGGACTGGCCCTGGCGTTCGGCAACCATGGCTTGGTGCGTTCTGCGGACGATGTGATGAGGAGGCTGGAACAGGGCTCCATCGCGTTGGTGGACCTCGTGGGCGAACTCAGCAGGGCCGGGGAGGAGGGCGCCGCCGGAGGCGAACGGCGCAGTGTCCTCATGGTCATCGACCAGGCCGAGGAGCTCATCAGGCGCACCGGTGTCGAGGAGCGGCGGTCGTTCCTGCGGCTCCTGAGCGGCGCGTTGAGTGAGGAGAGCCTGTTGTGGGTCGTGGCGACCGTACGCTCGGAATTCCTGAGCGCCGACCCGGAGCGTGCCGGGCTGACGGAAGCGGTCGACGAGACGCTCTCCATAGAACCGCTGAGCCGGGCCCTGCTGCCCGAAGTGATCGGCCTCCCTGCGCGCCGGGCCGGGGTGGAGATCGCCCCGGGGCTGGTCGAGCGCATCGCCGAGGAGACCACGGGCGGTGACGGGCTGTCGCTGATGGCGTACACCCTGCGCGAGCTCTACGACCGGGTCGGCCCCGAAGGGATGATCACCGCGGCCGACTACGAGGCGGTGGGTGGGGTGGTGGGTGCCATGGAAGGCCGGGCCGACGCGCTGCTCGACGACCTGACCCGACGCGGGCACGGGGACGCCGTACTGCCGACGCTGCTGAAGCTGGCGACGGTCGAGGGTGATGAGGAGCCGACGCGAAGGCGCCTGCCACGCAGCGCCCTGAGTGGGGATGAGGCGACGGTGGTGGACGCCTTCGTCGACGCCCACCTGCTCACCAGTGGAAGCGGCGGGGGCGTGGCTGAGGGGACGGCAGGTCGCGAGGCGGCGGAGGAAGCCACGGTCGAGGTGGCCCACGAAGCTCTGCTGCGACAGTGGCCGCCGCTACGAAAGGCCATCGATGACTCTCGCCGGTCGCTTCGGCTGCGTTCGGAGCTGGAGCGTCTGGCGGCCGACTGGAACCGCGGCGGGCGCGACGATGCGTATCTGTTGCGCGGCGGGCGGCTGGCCGACTTCGGGGACTGGGCCGCCGAGCACACCGGCGAACTCACCCCCGTCGAGAGCCGGTTCCTGGCCGCCGGCCAGGCCCTGGCCACACGTGAGCTCAATGCGGCGCGGCGCTCGAACCGCCGGCTGCGCGGTCTGGCGGCCAGCCTGGCCGTCCTGCTGATTCTCACCCTTTTGAGCGCCGGCCTCGCGTACATGAGCAACCAACAGGCCCAGTCCCGCGCCCGCCTCGCCCAGGCCGACGCCCTGGCGCTCCGGTCAGATTCCCTCGTACGCAGCAGGCCCGACGTAGCCATCCTGGTGGGCTTGGAAAGCCTCAGCGTGGCCCGTGCGGACCGGCCTGAACCGCAGCCTCCAGCAGGACTCGTCACCGGTCTGGCCCGGGTCACTCACGTCTCGACATTGCTCCGCCACGGCGGTCAGGTGCAGGGGGCAGCGGTGAGCCCGGACGGCAGGGTGATCGCGACCTGCGGCTGGGACCGGAAGGTGCGGCTGTGGGACCGCGCGTCGGGAAAGCCGCGTGGCAAGCCGCTGACCGGGCATCGTGGTGCGGTCATGGACGTGGCCTTCTCTCCTGACGGGGCACTGCTCGCGACAGTGAGCCTCGACCGCACGGTGCGCCTGTGGAATGCATCGACGGGCGAGCCGTACGGGAGGCCCCTGCGCGGTCATCGGAGCGGAGTGCAGGACGTGGCATTCTCCCGTGACGGCAGGCTGCTGGCCACTGCCGGACAAGACGGCACTGCGCGGCTGTGGGACGTAGCGGCCGGGAAGCGGCGGGGCGTCGCGACGGCCGGCACGGCAGAGGTGACCGGCGTGGCATTCAGCCGCGACGGACGCTTCCTCGCCACCTCGGGCAAGGACGGCAGGGCGCGTCTGTGGCAGCTGGGGTCGGGAGACCCGCGGCAAACACGGGTATTCGTCAGCAGTCACCACGACTGGCTGCGGGCGGTGGCCTTGAACCGGGACGGTACGCTGCTGGCCGCGGGGAGTTCCGACGGAAGGGCCCGGCTGTGGCGGGTGGCCTCGGGAAAGCCGGACGGTCGGCCGCTGGGCCGCCAGGGTCTCAACGTATGGGACGTGGCCTTCAGCCCCGACGGGAGGCTGCTGGCCACGGCCGGGGGCGACGGCACCGTCCGGCTCTGGGATGTGGCGACGCACCGTCCGAAGGGACAGCCGCTCGTCGGACACACGAACCTGGTGAACCGTGTGGTCTTCACGCCCGACGGCAAGCAACTCCTCACGACGAGCTGGGACTCCACCGCGCGGCTCTGGGAGCTCGCCGAGACCCCTTCGATCAGCCGGCCGCTCACCGGACACGATGGGGATGTGGACGGCGTCGCCTTCAGCCCCGACGGCAGGCTGCTGGCAACCGCGGGCGACGATGCGACGGCCCGTCTGTGGCGGGTTGGCTCCGGTGAACCGTTCGGCCGTGTGCTGCGGGGGCACAAGGGCCCGATATACAGGATTGCGTACAGCCCCGACGGGCGGCTCATCGCCACAACCAGCATGGACGAAACGGCGCGTCTGTGGGACGTGACCTCCCGCGGACAGCACGTCCGTAAACTGACGGCACATCAGAAAATGTTGATGGATGCGGCCTTCAGCCCCGACAGCGAACTGCTTGCCACCGCGGGCGGCGACGGCAGCGCGCGTCTGTGGTCCGTGCGTACGGGTAAGCCCCTCGGTGAGCCTCTCGTCGGGCACACCGAAGCGGTGAACGCACTGGCCTTCAGCCCCGACGGCCAGCTGCTCGCGACGGCCGGCAACGACCAGATGACGCGCCTGTGGAACATACCGTCGGGAGCGCCGCATGGGCGGCCGCTGAGGGGTCACACCAACGAAATCACTGCCGTGGCCTTCAGCCCGGACGGCGCCCTGCTCGCGACGGGGAGCGCCGACGGTACCGTACGGCTGTGGAACACGGACTCCGGGAAACAGGTGAGGAAGCCACTCACCAGCAATTCCAGTGCGGTGGCGGACGTGGACTTCAACGCGGAGGGCAGGCTGCTGGCGACGGCCGGCAACGACGGCTCGGTGCGAGTGTGGAACGTGGCGGACGGACGGCCGGAGGGCCCCGCGTTGACCGGACACCAGGGAGAGATCTTCGCGGTCGCCTTCAGCCCGGACGACGCGCTGATCGCCTCCGCCGGCGCCGACGACACCGCGAGGATCTGGCGTCTGAACTTCACGGCGTGGGCGGAATACGGCTGTCGGCTGGTCAACCGCAATCTGTCGACATCGGAATGGGAGCAGTTCGTACCGGGCGTCGATTACCGGCGCACCTGCCCGGGTCTTCCGTCCGGCCCGGGAGCGCCGCGGGAGGCACCGGCCTCTCGCTACTGACGCAGTCGGCTGTGAACGGGAGCGGGGCAGGGTGGATATGTTGGTCGCCGTGATCGGCAGCGCCGACCCAGGGCGGTGCTATGAGCCCGCGGTGCGTGATCCCACCCTCGCGGTCACGGCAGCCGAGGAGATCGGCCAGGAACTCGCTCTGCGAGACTGCCGAATTGTCGTGCACTCCGGTCGTGCAGCATTCATTGAAGCGGCCGTGGTTCGCGGGTACATAGCATCGGGACGAGCGCGGCCGCGCTCCATCCAGACCTACGGCCGCTACGGTCGCGACGACACGGACTATCGTGAACTCGCAGAGCATGATGAGACGTTTGATATGCATCCCGAGGCGTCGGCGGACTGGGAAGTGAGCTACTACCGCTCCTTGCTCTCTGTCGATGCGGTTCTCCTCATCGGCGGTGGGCGATCCACCTTCACCGCCGGCCTGATCGCCTTGTCCCGGCGCATTGCCCTCGCTCCGATCGCAGCCTTCGGCGGCGCGGCCGAAAAAGTCTGGCACCGTTTCGCCCATGAACGGGGCTTTGCCACCGAGGAGGATGTCACCGTCACGGCTGCCGGTTGGCGGCCCGGTTCCGCTGCGGACGTGGTGTCCTGTCTCGTCGGCCAACACCGCCGTCAGGCCCTGCAACAGGACGAGGAAGCTCGCCGTCGGCGCCGGGCCGACCGGAACGCGGCGGTCGGCCTGGCGGTCGGCCTGGCTTTGCTGGTGGGGACGTTGACCACCGTCCCCTTGACGTACGGACTGCAGCCGGGAACGCCGGGCAGCATCACGTCTCTGGTAGCGGCCCCGCTGTTGTCCGCCACTTGCGGCGCCATCATCCGTAACTCCTTCGATGAGGCACACAGCTGGCTCAGTACGACGGTACTGGGCACCGTAGCCGGCGCCATCACCGCTTTGCTATTCATCGCGGCGCAACTGGTCTCCACTCCCGATCTTCTCAACGGCGAAGCCGCCCGCCGCATCATCTTCTTCGTGATCCCCGTCGGATTCATCGGCGGCCTCACTTTTGATGCGGTCTACGCAAAATTGCGCACGCAGGATATCGCTCAGGCATCAGTGATAGGCAGAGAGTGACTGCCTCTGCGGCGGAGGTATGCCTCCAACAAGTCGTTCTCGGAGGAATTGCAGGGACTATTTGCAGATCATTTCATTTAGTGTGTTCGTTAGCCTGCTGCGGGTGGGAATCGTTGAGCGGCTGGTGTCGACCGGAACTTTCCTCACGAGCAAGCTCGCTCTCGTCACCGGCGCGACCTCCGACATCGGCAAGGCATTCGCCGAACACTTCGCCTGCGTGATTCGGTGGACAACGGTATCGGGGAAATGTGGACGTTAACGCTCGTCAGGTCGCTGATGCAACGGTGGAGGCCGGAGCGGCGGAGTTTTCGACGACCAGCCCAGCAGTGGCGCGGCCTTGCCCCCCCCGCCAGCCTTCTCCGCACACCGCAGGCCCTCCCCTCGGACAGTGAAGGAGTAGCGCTTGCCTGTCACCCTCGTCGCCGTTCAAGGGCGTCCACGTTTACGTGGCCGGAGCTTCCCATGGCCTCCCCGGCAGGGCCGCTCTCCGCAGAAACGTCCCGGGGGGGGCGTGGGAGAGCAGCCCTCTGCCCAGACTTGTTTTCTCCGCACCCAGAACGTTGCCGCGACCTGGCTTGCCAGGCGGAAGGCCTCGACACGGCCCGCAGGCAACAACGACATGATGTCCCTCGCGGTGTCAAGCAGGCGGGCTGTGATGACGGCCTGGCCTCTGGACGACGGGGGCAGGGAGTAGGCGTCGGTCCGGCGGTCGGGTGCGGGGCCGCCCCCGACCAGCAAGGGCGTCAGGCGGGAAGGATTTCCTCCAGGGCCTCTACGACCTCGAAGGAGTCCGGGGTGGTCTGCGGGGAGAAGCGGGCGGCGACGGTGCCGTCGGGGGCGAGGAGGAACTTCTCGAAGTTCCAGCGGATGTCGCCGCTGTGCCCGTCCGCATCCGCGGTGCGCACGAGTTTCGCGTACAGCGGGTGCCGCCGGGGGCCGTTCACCTCGACCTTCTCGGTCAGCGGGAAGGTGACACCGTACGTGGACGAGCAGAACTTGGCGATCTCCTCGGGTGTTCCGGGCTCCTCCTCCGCGAACTGGTTGCACGGGACGCCGAGGACGGTGAACCCCCGTGCCGCGTACTTCTTCTGGAGCTGTTCCAGCTCGGTGTACTGCCGGGTGAGGCCGCACTTGGAGGCGACGTTGACGATGAGGACCGCCTTGCCCCGGTACTGGGCGAGGTCCGAGGGACCGCCCTGGAGAGCGTCGATGTGAACTTTGTAGAGAGACATGCCGGAGATGTTAGGGCCACTCGTTCGGATTTTGCCGGTCCCGCCGGCCGGCACCGCACCGAACCGCCTCGACTGGCGCCTACGCACCGGATCGGACGGGCGGGCACCGCCATCGAGGGGGTGAGCATCACGCCGCTGCGCACCGAGGCCTTGGTCTCCGTGCTGTCGGCCCACCATCCGCTGGCCGACAGCCGGCAGATCTCGCTGGCGGGGCGACCTTTCTTAGTCCATCCAGTGCAGCAAGTGGCCTCGGTTATCGAGGAGTGACCGGGCGGCGGGCGGGGAGGGCTCAGGCGCCTCGGAGCAAGGTGGACCGAGCCGGTTCGGCTCCGCGTGACGTGTGGACGCCGCCGCTGGGGATGGGTACCCCAGCGCACGGGAGATTCCACGAGCGGCCGCCTGGGCGGGAGGGATCAAGACGGGGGTGTGGGCGGTGCGGGCGTGCGCGACGATCGAGACCGCCGCGACCCCGGACCGGTGGCTGTGGGACTTCGCCGAGTTGCCGCTCAAGGAGCCCGGCCGGGTGGCTGGTTCCTCCGCCGCGCGTCTGACACCGCATCCGGGACGGAGTCAGCCGACTGTCTGGGTGCCGATGACGGAGAGCAGGCGCAGCTTGTCGTGGCTCTCGGAGCCGGGGGTGGCGGTATAGACGAGCAGATGGTGTGACTGGTCGGGGTCGAGGAGGGTCTGGCAGTTCAGCTCCAGGGGCCCGACCTCAGGGTGGAGAAAGTGTTTGACCTGGGCGGGGCGGACGCCCACCTCGTGCGTATCCCACAGGCTGCGGAACTCCTCGCTGCGTTTCAGGAGGAGGTCGGCGTAGTGAGCCGCCCGGGAGTCCGGGCCTCTCAGGGTGGCGATCTGGCGCAGTCCGGACGTGAACATGCGGGAGAGCAGGGCATGGTCCTGCGGCGCGTACAGTGCGCGGGTGGCCGGCAGGGTGAACCAGCGGAAGCCGATGCTCCGTTCCGGTCCGGTGAACCGGGTGGTGTCGCCGGTCAGAGCCACGCCGAGCGGGGTCTGGCGCAAGGTCTCCCCGAGCTCGGTGACGATCTCGGCGGGGGTGTCGGTCAGGCGGTCGAGGATGCGCAGCAGGCCGGGGCCGATGTGTTCGCCGGCCGCGCCGCGGACGGGTGGGTTGTGTCCGGCCAGACGGAACAGATGGTCACGCTCGTCCAGGGACAGATGCAGGCCCTGTGCGATCGAGGCGACCATCTGTTCGGAAGGCTGCGGGCCGCGCTCCCGTTCCAGCCGGGCGTAGTAGTCGGTCGACATGTGGCACAGTGCCGCGACCTCCTCGCGGCGCAGGCCACTGGTCCTGCGGCGCTGTCCCCGTGGGAGTCCGACGTCCTCGGGCTGTAGCAGCTCCCGCCGGCGCCGGAGGAAGGCAGCCAACCCGGTCCGATCGATCTCCATTGGACCCTCCCCTGTGTGCTCTCTTTGTGTCGCTCCCTTTTCTATCGCCGCTGCGGAGGCGCAGCCACGGACCGTCGATCCCCCTCTCCGGTACCCAAGGCGGCCACAGTCTGATGGGCAACCGGCACTGGCCTGCGTAAACGGCAGGAGGCCGCCGTATCCACGGCCTCCGGATCAGGGGATCGGCAGGCCCTGCACCACGTCTGCGGATTCGGTCACGGTGGAAGCAACGACACCGAGGGAGTTTCACCCATGCCACGCACCGACTTCGACATCACCGTCCCCGATCTGTCCGGCAAGCGCGCGGTGGTCACCGGCGCGAGCGACGGCATCGGACTCGGCATCGCGACCCGCCTCGCGGCCGCCGCCGCAGAGGTACTCCTGCCGGTCCGCAACCCGAGCAAGGGCGAGGCGGCTCTCGACGCGATCCGTGCGCAGGTCCCCGACGCGGACGTGTCGCTGCGTACGCTGGACCTGTCCTCGCTCGCATCCGTGGCCGCGCTGGGCAGGACTCTGCTGGCGGACGACCGCCCGATCCACCT
This sequence comes from Streptomyces sp. NPDC000151, assembly GCF_040301705.1. Classification (NCBI taxonomy): domain Bacteria; kingdom Bacillati; phylum Actinomycetota; class Actinomycetes; order Kitasatosporales; family Streptomycetaceae; genus Streptomyces; species Streptomyces sp. NPDC000151. Next base: position 84,282 of record NZ_JBEPFC010000001.1, read on the forward strand.
GCTCGTCAACAACGCCGGCGTCATGACACCACCCCAGCGGCAGACGACTTCGGACGGATTCGAGCTGCAATTCGGCACCAACCACCTCGGCCACTTCGCCCTCGTCGCACATCTGCTGCCTCTGTTGCGGGCCGGTCGGGCACGCGTGACGTCGCAGATCAGCGTCGCGGCGAACCGGAACGCCATCAACTGGGACGACCTGCACTGGGTACGCTCCTACGACGGCATGCGCGCCTACAGCCAGTCGAAGATCGCGTTCGGCCTCTTCGGCAGGGAACTCGACCGCCGCAGCGCAGCCAATGACTGGGGCATCACCAGCAACCTGTCCCACCCGGGCGTCGCCCCCACGAACCTGCTCGCCGCCCGCCCCGAAGTGGGCCGCGCCCGGGACACCTGGGGCGTACGCGCCATCCGCGCCCTGTCCGCCCGCGGCATCCTCCTCGGCACGGTCCGCACCGCACCGCTCCCCGCGCTGTACGCGGCCACGTCGCCGCACGCCGAACGCGGAGCGTTCTACGGCCCCAGCGGCCCGGGCCACCTGGGCGGCCCACCCGCGCAGCAGAAGCTCTACAGCCGTCTGCGCAGCACGAACGACGCCCATCGCATGTGGGAACTGTCCGAGGAGCTGACCGGGGTGCGCTGTGCGTGACGGACCAGGTCAAGGTCACCGCGACGCTGCCTCGGTCGGTCGTCGCCGACGACCCGGGCCGACAGCCGCCTCACAGTGCCTTTCCCGGGTTGAGGGTGTCGTGCGGGTCGAAGGCTGCCTTGAGACGGCGTTGCAGTGCGTGCTGTGCCGGGCCGAGTTCGGCGCCCAGCCACTGCCGCTTCAGGGTGCCCACGCCGTGCTCGCCGGTGAGTGTGCCGCCGAGGCGGAGCGCCGTGGTGAAGATGTCACCCGCCGCGCGCCAGGCCGGGGCGGGGATCTCCGGGAGGTCCGGGTCCACGACGAGGATGGGATGGAGATTGCCGTCGGCGGCGTGCGCGAAGGTGAAGATGCGTACGCCGTGCCGATCGCCGGCGGCCGTGATTTCCCCTACCGCTTCGGCGAGTCGGGCCCTGGGCACGGCGATGTCCTCGATCAGTACGCGTCCCAGCCGCTCCAGGGAGGGCAGGGCGAGCCGGCGTGCGGCGAGCAGCCGGTCGGCCTCCGCCGGGTCGTCGGTGATCTCGACGGTGGCCGCCCGGTCGCGCAGCAGTGGTACCGCCAGCTCCGCCTCGGCCGCCGCGGCCCGGCCGTCGCACTGCAGGAGCAGCAGCGCGTCGCCGCGCGACCGCAGGTCCGTGCCCTGCGCCTCGTCCACGGCGGCCAGCACCGGCCCGTCCAGCAGCTCCGCCATGGCGGGTTCGACCCGGGCGGCGATGAGCGCGGAGACGGCCTCGGCCCCCTCGGCGAAGGTGTCGAAGGAGGCGGCGACGGTGACGGTCGTCTCGGGCACCGGCCGCAGTCGTACGGTCGCGGCGGTGATCACGCCCAGGGTGCCCTCGGAGCCCGTGAGCAGCGCCGTCAGGTCGTAACCGGTGACGCCCTTGACGGTGCGTCGGCCGGTCCGTACCGGCGTCCCGTCCGCGAGCACCACATCGAGCCCCAGCACCGCGTCCCGGGTGACGCCGTACTTCGCGCAGCGCAGCCCACCCGCGTTGGTCGCGATGTTCCCGCCCACGGTGGACAGCGCCGCGCTCGCCGGATCGGGTGCGTATCGAAGGCCGAACTCGCCTGCGGCGTGGTCCAGATCGGCGGTGATCACGCCCGGTTCGACGACGGCGAGCTGGTCCTGGGGGTTCAGTTCCAGGATGCGGTTCATACCTGACAGGTCGATGACGACGCTGCCCGTTCCCGCGTTCGCACCGCCCGACAGGCCGGTCCCCGCCCCGCGCGGCACCACCGGTACCCGCAGGGCGTCGGCGTGCCGCAACGTTGTCCGTACGTGGTCGGCGTGCGCGGCGTGCACGACGGCCAGGGGCGCGCCCTCGGCATGGCTGCCGGAACGGTCGGCGGCGTACGGGGCGGTGGCCTCGGGGCCGATGGTGAGGACGTCGTCGGGCAGTTCGCTGCGCAGTGCGGTCAGCAGCGCTTCGGCGTTACGGGGGCGCGACGCCAGGGGGAGAGTCATGCTGCTGCCTTTCCGGGCCGGGCTGTCTTTTCGTGCCGGGCACTCCGTGTCTCCAGTGCCCGCTCGCCGATGGTGAGCAGGGCGGTGTCCGCCTGCGGGGCGTGCACTGGGGCGCACTGGATGTCGCGGAAGTGGCGCTCAAGAGGGTTGTCGCGGGTCAGGCCCGGATTGCCGAGGAGGCGTACGGCGAGCTGCACCGCCTCGGTGGCGTGCCGGTCGGCCAGGACGCGGGCTCCCAGGGCCTGTTCGGGTGTGTAGGTGCCATCGGCCGCGTCCACTCGCTCGGCGCCGCCGAACACCAGTTGTTCGGCCGCATCGAGGCGCAGTGCGATCTCACCCGCCGTGCGCCGGAAGCGTTCCGTACGGGCCACCGGGTGGCCGAGGTTGGCGGGCACTCGCTCGTGCGCGAAGCGGTGGAAGTACTGCTGCGCTGCACGGGCCACGCCCAGGTAGAGGGCGGCGAGCGGGAGGTGGAGGGCGGCGCCCGCGCGGTTGTCCTGCTCCGCGGCCGTGCCGTGCGGGGCGATCTCGACCACGTTCCCGGCCGGGATCTCGACCCCGTGCAGTGTGATGTCGTGGCTGCCACTCGCACGCAGCCCCAGATGGTCCCAGCGGTGGGTGACCTCGATGCCCGGGGACGCACCGGATACGGCGAACGTACCGACGCGCGGCGTGGGCTCGTCAGTGGTGGCCCACACCAGTAGCCAGTCCAGCCCGTCCACACCGGTGGCGAAGCGTTTGCGGCCGGTGAGGCACCAGCCGCCGGCGGTGCGCCGGGCCACTGTCGCGGGCAGCCCGCCGCGCGCGGGGGAGCCCAGTTCGGGCTCCCCCCGGATGTGGTTGAGCAGTACGGGGCGGTGTGCCGCGTCGGCCAGCAGCCGTGCGTAGAGCGCCTCCGGCCAGTGCGGGCGTACCGCCTGGCGGTGGTGGATGGTGAGGCTCATCGCGGTGATCAACGCGACCGAGGGGTCGCCCGCGCCGAGTGCGTGCAGGATGCGGGCGGTGGCGGCGACGCCGAGCCCTGGACCGCCGTACCGTTCGCCGACAGTGGCGGTGAGCAGTCCCGCCTCGTGCGCGGCGCGGATGCCCTCGGCGGGGAAGGCGCCGCTGCGGTCGTACTCGGCGGCGGTGGCGGCGAGCCGCTCGGTGACGGGCGCGAGGGCCGTGAGGTCGGGGACGGGGAGCAGGGCGGGAGGAGCGGATGCGGTCATGAGGAGAGGGCCTTTCGCAGCGGGGCGTTCAGGGCGTTGCTCCAGAAGCCGTTCACCTTCGGTGCCCGCCGCAGCGCGCCCAGGTCGTGGAAGGAGTCGGCGACCTCCTGCTGGGAGGCGGTGGCCCGGGCGTTCACCGGCCGCATCTCGGTCCGGCGCTGCGCCTCGGCGGAGCTGAACTCCGCCAGCGCCTCGTCCACCGGCTGATGGGTCGCGGCGGCGGTGACCTTCGCGAATTCCTTCTCGTGGCCGTCGCGGACGTATCCGTACGCGCGGTCGATGCGGGCGAGCAGATCGGCCAGCGCCCGGCGCGCGGCCGCGCTGCCGAGAGTGCCGTCGGAGGCGGTCCACAGAAAGTTGCCGGAGAGGATGTCCCTGGCCGAGCCGATGGTGCGGGCGCCCTGCTGATGGGCGGCGATGACCGAGTTGCCGTATCCGGCGAAGGCGTCGACGGCTCCGCCGTTGAGCGCGGCCATCCCCTTGTCGGGCTCCAGCGGGGCGGCGGTGATGTCGTCCCACTGGAGCCCGGCCTGCTTCAGCAGCCGGTAGAGGAAGTAGTGGGCGGTGGTGTTCTTGACGTACCCGACCTTCTTCCCCTTGAGCTGCGCGATCGTTGTGATCTTCGAGCCCTTGGGGGCCACGACCTCCTGGTTGAGGGTGTTGCCCCGCTGTACGGCGACCACCTTGAAGTTGGGTCTTCCGTCGGCGGCGGCGAAGACCGGCGGGATCTCGCTGGACTCCGCCACGTCCAGCGCCCCGGCCCGTACCGCCTCCAGTTGCTTGTCGCCACCCTGGAAGAGGCTCCAGCGCACCTGGTACGGCGTGTCGTCCAGCCCGGCGAACTTCAGCAGCGCCTCTTCCCGCTTCCAGCCGGTCGCGCCCACCCGCAGAGTGACCGACGACAGGCTGTCCCCACTGCCCCCGGTCCCTTCCGCGCCGGCCGGCCCGCCGCATCCGGTGAGTGTGCCCGTCAGCAGGACGGCCGCGGCGGCGAGGGAGAGTGCGCGTCCGGCCGCCCGGACTCCGAGTATCCTCACGCGGCCGCTCCCGTGGCAGCGCGGTGTGCCAGTTCCTGGCGGACCAGCGGCAGGACATGACGGGCGTAGTCGATCGCGTCGTTGAGCGGGTCGTAGCCGCGGATGGAGAGCAGTTCGCAGCCGATGTCGACGTAGTCCAGCAGCGCCTTGGCAACTGTCTCCGGGGAGCCGACCAGTGCGGTCGAGGCGCCGGCGGCATTGGTGGCCGCTGCGGGCGCGGTCCACAGGCAGCGGTCGTGCACCTCGCCGCGCTCGGCGGCGGCCAGCAGCCGCTGCGAGCCGATGTTGGCCGGGGTGCCCTGGCCGACCGCCGGATAGTGCCGCTGCGCGGCGCGCTCCGCATGCCGGGCCTTGACCGTGCCCAGGATGCGGTGCGCCTTCTCCCAGGCCAGCTCGTCGGTGGGGGCGATGATCGGGCGGAAGGAGACCCAGATGCGGGGCCGCGGCCGCCCGGCGGCGTCCGCATGGGCGTTGACGGAGGCGATCTGCTCCGCGGTCTCCTTCAGCGGCTCGCCCCACAGCCCGAAGATGTCGCCCTGCTGCCCGCCCACCCGGTAGGCGTCCTCCGAGGAGCCGCCCACCGAGATGGGGATGGTGTCCTGGTATGGCTTCACGTCCGAACGGAAGCCCTCGAAGCGGTAGTACGGGCCCTCGTGGGAAAGCGGCCCGTCCGCCGTCCACACCTTGCGCAGGATCTGTATGTACTCGTCCGAGCGTGCGTAACGCTCGCTCTTGCCCAGGTAGTCGCCCTCGCGGCGCTGCTCCTCGTCGTTGCCGCCGGAAATGATGTGCACCGCCAGCCGGCCCTTGCTGATCCGGTCCAGCGTGGCCAGGGCCCGGGCCGCGTGGGTCGGGAAGATCACGCCGGGGCGGTGTGCCAGTACCGGCTTGATGCGCTCGGTGTGGTTCGCGACGAACTGCGCCAGCTGCAGCGCGTCGGGAGCGGCCGAGTGGTACGTGACGAGGGTGTAGTCGAAGCCGCCGTCGTCCAGGGCACGGGCGTAGCGGCGGGCGTAATCGGGGTCGATACCCGATCCCGCCGTGGGGTCGCCCTCGGTGGCGGGGTTGGGGTGGACGGCGCTGATGAACTCGACGGGCATGGCGGGGTCACTCCTTGAAGAGGCTGGGGTCGACGTGGTCGGCGAGCTGCGGATTCGGGGTGAGGACACCGATGCGGTGCATGGTGTCGCCGACCTGCTGCACGTCCCGGGTCACCCGGTCGCTCACCGGCAGCAGATCGCTGTTGGACTGGCTCACCAGCGTCCTGGCGATCTCCGCGGAGGCGCCGTTCTGCTGCCGGATGGCCTTCGCGTACTCACCGGGGTGCTTCCGGGACCAGGCCAGTGCCTTGTCCAGACGGCGCAGGAAATCCGAGATCGCGGCCTTCTTGCCCTTGTCGGCCAGCGCCTTCTCGGAGGCGCCGAGGAAGCCGTAGCCGCTGATGCGTCCGTCGGTGCCGTTGACGAGGAGACGGCCGCCCTGCTGCTCGGCCGCTGCCTTGTAGACGCCGAAGGTGGCCCAGGAGTCGATCTTCCCGGAGGCGAAAGCGGCCTGGGCGTCGGTAGGCAGCAGGTACTGGACCTTGACGTCGGAGTAGCGCAGCCCCGCCTGCTCCAGCACGTGCGCGAGCAGGTACTCGGCGATGGAGCCCTTGGCCGAGGAGACCACGACCTTCTTCCCCTTGAGGTCCTTGACGCTCCGCACCTGCGAGCCCTTGCGGACCACGATCCCGGTATGCGAGCCGTCGTTGTGCAGCGCGCCCACGGCCTTGACCGGCACCCTGCCGGAGAGTGCCTGCAGCGTGGGGAGGTCGGCCGCGTACGAGGTGTCCGCCGCGCCTGCCTGCACGGCCTGGAAGAGCGGCGCGGCGCCTTCGAACTCCGCCCACCTCACCTTGTACGACGTACCCTTCAACGCTCCGGAGGCGGTGAAGAGGGTCTGCAGGTTCCTGGCCTGGTCGCCGAGGGTGAGTGTCACCTGCGACGTGCCCGTACTGGACGCCGCCTCGGTACTGCCGCAGGCGGTGGTGGCGAGCAGCGCGGTGACCGACAGCGCGGCACCCAGCATTCGCACCGCGCGCGGGGTCGTACGGCTGGTCGTACGGCTCATACGGTCGTTGCCTCTTCCTGATGTTCCTGATGTTCCTGATGTTCCTGGCGTTGCTGGCGTTGCTGTCCCTCCGGACCTCCGTGACGTGCGGCGGCGTCGCGGACGCCCAGCCGGTCCAGCAGCTCGCCCCGCAGCCGCACGAACTCGGGTGACCCAAGGTCGCGCGGCCGCTCCAGGCCGACTTCCGCCTCGTACGCGATCCGTCCGCTGTCCATCACCAGCACCCGGTCGGCCAGCAGCAGTGCTTCCTCCACGTCGTGCGTGACCAACAGCACCGAGCAGCCGTGCCGCTGCCACAGGTCGGCCACCAGTCGCTGGGCCTTGCCTCGGGTCAGTGCGTCCAGCGCACCGAACGGCTCATCCAGCAGCAGCAGTTCGGGCTCACGGACGAGCGCCCGGGCCAACGAGACGCGCTGGGCCTGACCGCCGGAGAGTGTCTTGGGCCAGGTGCCGGCGTGGTCCTCGATGCCGACCTCGGCGAGGTAGCGCCCGGCGAGCGCCCGGTCCGGTGTGCCGGGCAGACCGAGCACGACGTTCCGCCACACCCGCAGCCACGGCATCAGCCGCGGCGTCTGGAAGGCCGCCGACCGGCGCTCCGGCACGCTCACGTCACCGTCGGCCTCGCCGTCGAGACCGGCGAGGATCTTCAGCAGCGTCGACTTTCCGCACCCGCTCTGGCCGAGCAGAGCGACGAATTCACCCTGCCGGATGGTGAGATCGAGGCTGTCGATGACGGTCGTCCCACCGAAGGCGCGGCTGAGACCGTGGACCAGGACGCTGTTCTTGTCGCTCTCCCTGTTGTTCTTGCTGCTCTCACTGTTCCTGCTGCTCACCGTGGGCACTGTGGTCACTCTCCTTCGCCCTCGAACGACGCCCGCCAGGCCAGCAGCCGCCGGGACAGCAGCCGTACGGCGAAGTCGCACAGCAGCCCCAACACCGCGTATACGGCGAGGCACAGGACGATGACGTCGGTCTGGAAGTACTGCTGGGCGTTGCTCATCAGATAGCCGATGCCGGCGTCCGCGTTGATCTGCTCGGCGAAGACCAGGGCCAGCCATGCGGTGGACAGCGCGTACCGCAGCCCCACCAGCGCGCCGGGCAGTGCGGACGGCAGGATCACGTAACGGATCAGGCCGATGCGGCCGAGCCCCAGCATCCGGCCGGCCTCGATCAGTTGGGCGTCCGCGGACCGGATGCCGCCGTAGATGTTGAAGTACAACGGGTACGTGACACCGAGCGCCACCAGCGCGATCTTCGGGGTCTCGTCGATGCCGAACCAGACGATGAACAGCGGAATGAGCCCCACCCAGGGGATCGCCCGGAACATGCCCATCGACGCATCGATGACGTCCTCGCCCAGCCGGAACAGCCCGGCTGCCAGCGACAGCGCGAGTGCCACCACCGCACCGATGAGGAATCCGGTCGCCGCGCGTCGGCCCGAAGCGGCGATGGCGTGCGGCAGCTCGCCGGTACCGGTGAGGTCGAGCGCGCGCTGGACGACATCGATCGGAGAGGCCAGCACGGATTCGGGGAGCAGACCCGTGGTGCTCGCGAGGAACCAGAGCGCCACCAGCCCGACGGGGCCGGCAACCCGTCGCACACCACGCGGCACACGCCGGGCGGGGCGCTTCTCCTTGGGAGCGGCCGGCTTGGTGACCGGAGCGGTCCGGTTCGCTGCGGCGGCCGGTAGCGGCGCGGAGGCGGGTGCCGGCGGGGAGCTGCCGGAAACGGCGGTGGGCGGGGAGGACATGGAGAGCCTCTCGGTCGGGGGAGGAGTGTGAGTGGGATGAGCGAAGTGGGATGAGCGAAGTGGGATGGGGGCCTGTACGAGGTGTCCCGCCGGTGCGGCTCAGCCCGGTTGTGGTCCTTCCGCAACAGGTCGTGCGGGGTCGGCGGACCAGGCGGACCAGGAGCCGGGGTAGAGGGCGGCCGGGATGCCGGCGTGGGCGAGGGCCGCGATCTGATGGGCCGCTGTGACACCGGAGCCGCAGTAGACCCCGACCTCGGTGGCGTCGTCCGCGCCGAGTGCGGCGAAACGCAGCGTGAGCTCTTCCGAGGGGCGGAAAGCACCGTCAGCGGTGAGGTTGTCGCCGGTCGGTGCGGAGCGGGCGCCGGGGATGTGCCCGGCACGCGGGTCGACGGGCTCGCTCTCGCCCCGGTACCGCTCGGCGGCCCGGGCATCCAGCAGCACACCGGTACGGGCCATCCTGGCGGCCGCTTCGGCGTCCAACACCGGCAGGTGCCCCGGTGTGAGCACGATGTCGCCCGGCTCCGGAGGGACAGCCTGGCCGGTCTCCGTGCGCAGCCCTGCCGCACGCCAGGCACCCAGCGCTCCGTCGAGCAGTGTGACCTGCTCGATCCCTGCCCAGCGCAGCAGCCACCAGGCGCGGGCAGCGGCCGTGTTGCCGTTGTCGTCGTACACGACCACCGGGCGGCCCGCGGTGAGTCCCCAGCGGCGAGCCGCCGCCTGCAGGGCGGCGACGTCCGGCAACGGATGGCGGCCTGCGTCAGGCGTGGGCGGAGCGGCGAGTTCGGTGTCCAGGTCGACATAAAGAGCGCGCGGGATGTGCTCCTTGAGGTAGTGCCCGTGGCCGTCCGGATCACCGAGCTGCCACCGTACGTCGAGGATCACGGGCGCCGGGTCGTTGGTGTGCAACCGAGCGTAGAGCTCGGCCGCGGTGATGAGGACGGGAGCGGTGGACCAGGGCGTCGGGGCGGTCATCCGAGGTCCTCCGTGGCGGCGATCGACGGCAGCTCGGGAGAGAGCCGCAGGCGCTCGAGGAAGAGCACGACGGTGGCAGCGACCGTACGGTGGGTAGCATCGTTGAGGACGTCGTGTCGTGTACCGGCCAGGCTCACCAACTCCGCGCGGGGGAACGGTCGGTAGGCATGGCGGGCCTCCTCGAGGGGGCTGACCGTGTCGTCCGCGCCGTGCAGCCCGAGCACCGGCAGTGCGACCCGGGCCGACGCGGGCAGCTCCGGCGGCGGCGCGTCCGCCAGGGCGCGGCGCCGGAACGTGGGGTCGGCGGAGAGCCGGCCCCGATGCGTGGGGCACGCGGTGCGCTGCGCGAGTTCGCTTTCCCAGTCCGGGCCCGTCGCAACGGAGTGCGGGCCGGCGGGCAGCCCCGCGAGGACCAGCGCGTCCAGACCGGGGGCGGCCCGCGCGGCGAGCTGCGCGGCGTACGACGACCCGGTGTCCGAGCCGACCAGCACCCGCGGCCCGGGCAGTGTCTCGTCGCGCAGCAGTTTGGCGGCCTCGTCGGTGACCGCAGCCGGGTCGAGGGTGGCGTCCCCCAGGGCCCGTACGCGATAGCCGTCGGCAGCGATTCGGCGGCCGAACCGCTCGTACACACCGCCGTGTTCACCACGGCCGGGGAGCAGGACGAGAGTTCCGCGCGGCGCGATTCCCTCTGGTTCGTCCCAGGAGTGGACAGGCTGAGGAGAGCTCATGGTGACTCGATTCGTCGAAAGGTCGAAAGGTCGAAAGGTCGAAAGGCGGAGGCGAAGGCGAAGGCGAAGGCCCTGCGGCCGGGGGAGCCGATGTGCGGAGTGACGGGATACAGAGCGGGATACAGAGATCGCCGCAGACCTGGCGATGCAACGAAGTGCCGACACAGCGAGGTACCGACACAGCGAAGTACCGACACAGCGACGTAACGACCCGGAGCCGCCCGGCGTTGGGAGCGGACGCAGTGAGGGCGAAAAGGTCTCCTTCGCCCTGCGTTCCCGCCGGGCGAAGAGAAAGAAAAGGTCAGCGACAGCGCATCGCGCACACGCGGCCGAAGTCGACCACGCGCCGCTGCGTCAGCCAGGTGCCTGCGCCACAGCACACCACGGCACCGGCGGCCGACGGCCCGGTTCCGGCGTGGTGGAGGCGCGGCTCGCAGGCCGGCGCGATGGCTGTATGCAGCATGCGCTCAGCATGCCGGAGGCGGGAACCGTACGTCCAACGACGATTCGCCATCAAAATCGATCACGATTCATAATCAATTAATGCTAGCCTCGGCCCATGCGACCGACCCTGGACATCGTGGCGCTGCGCAGCCTCGTCGCCGTAGCCGACTACGGTGGCTTCCACCGCGCGGCCGGTGCGCTTGCGCTCAGCCAGTCCGCGGTCAGCCAGCACGTCCGACGGCTGGAGAAGACCCTCGGAGCTCCTGTCGTCGAACGCGACGGACGCAGAACCCGGTTCACCGCCCACGGCACCCAGCTCCTCGAAGAAGCCCGGCTGATCCTTGGTGCGCACGACGGGGCCGTCCGCCGGCTGCTCGGCGAAGACGGGCCCGCGGCCGCGACCGTCGTCATCGGTGCCACCGAGCACGGCGCCGACCAGATCCTCCCGGTGCTCACCGAGGCGGTGCGGGCGGTGCGTCCGGGTGCCGAGGTCCGGGTACGGATCGACCGCTCGGTACGCCTGACGGACGCGGTCGAGCGTGCCGAAGCCGACCTCGCCGTCTACGTCACCGAGGCAACCGCCGCCGCGGGCACCCCTGTCGGTGCCCTCCCGTTGCGCTGGTACGCGGCCCCCGGCTGGACGGCGTCCGCCGCCACCTCGCTGCCATTGGTCGCCATCAACGAGCCGTGCGTCATCCGCCGCCGTGCCCTCACGGCGCTGGCCGCCCATGACATCCCGGCCACCGTCGTCGCGGAGGCCGGCTATCTCGCGGGCGTCCTGGACGCCGCCCGCGCCGGGCTCGGCGTCGCCCTGCTTGCGGTTCCCGGCGGCCAGCCCCCCGAAGGGCTCGTCCCGCGCGACGACCTCCCCGCCGTCTCTCCGGTGCCGCTCAGCGCGCGCCCCCGGCGCGGCGCCGACCCCTCCCTGATCGGCACCGCCATCGAGGCCGTGCGCGCCCTCCTCGCCTCCCGCGAGACCGACCGCGCGGCATGACGCAACGGGCGCATGGCGCCGCTACGAAGGCGTCATCGCGGCAGAGGCCAGGCGCTCCGCCCCTGCCATGACCGGCTCTTGACCCACGGTTGGCGATTGCCGGGGTGCGGGAAAAGAATCGACGCGGACGGATGGCGCGGGCCAGTGGGAATCAGATGCACGCCGCCCGGTGCTCTGACGATTTGTCTCCTCGACTGCTCATCTCCGGCCGCTCGGCACTCGTCGAGGGGCCGCTCGAGACCAGATGAGGAAGTGGCGGTGGGCGGTGGGCGGTGGACTTCGAGACGCCGAAACACTGTGGCAGGGCCCGCCACGCGAACCCACTCACCAGCACGTAGATGATGGCGGCGAACAGCGTCTCATCAGGCGTGTTCGCAGTACCACCACCCTGCGGCCGCAGCCGATCCTCCGGAATCAGCGGCCGGGCCATCTCCCACAAACCATCCGGAACAATCCAACTCCACGCATCCCGCCCCATGGCAAGCTCAACGAGCGATCACCACATATTGATCAGAAACTCATGGGGTTCTCGTTCAGACCACCAACGCGGCCACCGCCCGCAACCGCAAGGCCTCCTGCGTCGACGGCGACGGATGCCGCGCGTCCCCCACCAGATCGCTCACACACCACCCACGACCCAGAACCCAAACCGTTTCGGATCAGGACCCCATACCGAGATGCGCTCCACCGGCGACGTCGAGAGAGACGCCGGTGATGTACCGGTTGGCCCGGTCCGTGAGGAAGCCGATCGCGTTGGCGACCTCGGTCGGTTCGGCGAAGCGGCGCATGGGGAGCTGCGCGGCGCGAGCGTCTCGTGCTGCCTGCGCGGAGCCGGACTGGTCGGCGAGCTGTGACCACATCGGCGTGTTCACTGGTCCGGGATTGACGGCGTTGACCGAGATCCCGTCCGGTCCGAGGATCTTCGCCATCGACCACATGATGTGCAGCACGGCGATCTTGCTGGCGTTGTACGGCAGGTAGTCGATCCGCGCTTCCTTGGCCGCGACCGACGACAGCAGCAGAATGGTGCCCTTCGTGCCGGTGTCCCGCATGAGGTTCGCGACCTCGCGCGTGATGGTGAACGTGCCCGTGGCGTTGATGCGCATGGTGCGCTCGAACTCCTCGGTCGTGGTCGCCAGCGGATCGGGGGTGCCGCCCAGCACCCCCGCGGCGTGGACGAGGACGTCGATGCGGCCGTGCTCGGCGACGGTCCGGCGTACCACTTCGGAGGTCTGCTGCTCGTCGGTGACGTCGAGCTCGGCGAAGCCGGCGATGTCCTGGCCGTCGAGCGGTGCGAGGTCGGCCCCGACGACGATGTCCCCGCGCGCCTGCAGCGCGTCGACGGCGGCCGCGCCGATGCCGCCGCTGGAGCCGGTGACCAGGGCGACCTGGGGCTGCGGCGCTACTGCACTGCTTTGCTGGACCACGTGCGTCCCTCCTGTTCCTCGGTGGGCAGGCCTGCCGCCGCGAGGATCTTGTCGAGTAGCTGCTGGGTCTTGACCGCTTCCCATCCGGAGGTCAGCGGCTGCTGCCGGTCCTGAACGCGGTCGAGGAAGTGGCGGACCGCGTCGGCGAAGCCGAAGGTCTCGGTCGCGGTCGCCCAGCCGAACGCCTCCGGGCTCATCGACCGGACGGTGCGGACGCCGTCCGCCGTCACCGCGACGGTGTCGGGGGCGACGACCTCCGCCGAGCGCAGCTGCCCGTACGCGTCGAGCTTCTCACCCCACGCGCCGGCGGTTCGGGCCGCGACCAGCAGGCCCGTGTTCCCGGTCGAGAACCGGATGAGGGCGGCCGTGCCGTCCTCCTCCCAGGGGTCGGTTCCGGCGGCCGCGCTGGTGACCTCGACGACGTCTCCGCCGCAGAACCAGCGGAGGAGGTCCACCATGTGGATCGCGTTCTCGAACGTGGCCCGGTACTCGGAGCCGGCGCGGTTCTTCTGCGCGACGCAGAACGACGCTCCGGCCGCACCGAACGCTTTCCGCGCGGCGACGTACACGGGCGCGAACCGCCGGTTCAGGCCGACCATCAGGATGCGGCCGTGCTTGTCGGCGAGCTCCGCGAGGCGGACCGCGTCGGAGGTCGAGGTGGCGAGGGGCTTCTCGCAGAACACGTCGATGCCGGCGCGCAGGGCGCTCTCGACGGCCGCGACGTGCTTGGAACGGGGAGTGAGCACGAAGACGGCGTCGAGTTCTTCGGCGTCGAGCATCGCGTCGACCGTGCGGTACACGTTCGCGAACCCCCACCGACGCTGCAACGGGCTCGGGTCCTCGCGCCGCGAGACCAGGGCGCGCAGTTCGATGTCGTCGCGCTGTACAAGGGTGGGCAGTTGCGCGATGCTGGCGATGTTGCCGGCGCCCACCACGCCGACGCGGAGTGCGGTCACGAGCGGACCTCGGCCTTCTGGCCGGCCGCCTCGACATCGAGCTGTCGCAGCAGCGTACGGAGGTGCTCGGCGCCGCGTCGGAATCCGATCTCGGGGGCTTCGAGATCCTGCGGATGCCACCGGTACTCGTATTCGAGCGAGAGCACGTCGTCGTAGCCGACCTCGCGAAGGCGTCGCAGGATGGACGACCAGGCGAGGATGCCGTCGCCGACGACGCGCGACATGACGGCGCGTTCCTCGGCGTGCACGCGCGCCGTCTCGGACGCGACGAACGGGGCGTTCGGGTCCTTGAAGACAAGGTCCTTGACGTGCACGTGGCCGATGAGATCGCCCTGGACGGCGAAGGCGTCGTCGAAATCCTCGTCGTGGGTGAAGGTGAGGTTCGCCTGGTCGTAGAGGACGCGGACGGCGGGCGAGTCGACCGCGCGGATGAGCTTGGCGGTGTCACGCGCGGTCTGCGTCATGGTGCCGAAGTGGTTCTCGGCGCAGAGCACGACGCCTGCGTCCGCCGCAGGTCCGGAGAGCTCCTGGAGCGAGCGGACGAGCTGCGTCCAGTGCGCGGCGTGGTCCTGCCGGTCCGGCTGCCACGCGCCGGAATAGACGCGGATGCGGTTCGCGCCGACGGCGTGGGCGATGTCGATGGCCGACCGCAGTTCGTCGACGGCTGCTCCGCGTATGCGCTCGTCGGTCGCGTTGATGGCGGTCGTGTACGGGGTGAGCCCGATGACCGGGATGCCTTCGCCGTCGGCGACGCGTGCCGCTTCCGCCGCTGCCGCGGCACCGCCGATGGGCAGACCGCTCGTGTAGTCGTCCTGGTAGATCACCTCGGCGGCATCCAGGCCCGCTCGGGCGAAGAGTTTAAGCGCTTCGGGAACGGTGTGGTCGGGGGTGCCGAGGGTATGGCCGGCGATCTTCACGAGGGTGTCTCCGAGGTCTTCGAGGTCTTCGGGGTCGAGTGGGTGTGCCAGTCGTGGGGGCCGACGAGACGCGGAGGATCGACGACCCGCGAGCGGTCGACGAACTCGAGGATGAGCCCCCAAGAGGTGCGGGCGTACACCCACCGGTTCCCGGCGACAGCGGGGCTGTCGCCGCCGACCTCCTTGCGCGCACCGAGGATCTCGATGCCCCGGAGGTCGGCGACCGCGGCGACGACGTCGTCCACGTCGTCGACGACGAAGCAGAGATGGTGCCCGCCCGCATCGCTGGCCCGCGGGAACTTGGGGGAGCGGTCCTCGCTCCACCACTGGAACAACTCCACGTTCAGATTCGGCGGCAGCCGGAGCATGCGCAGCTCCAGGTGCGCGTCCGCGGGCACGCCGAAGTGCTCCGGCATGACCGCGGCATCGGGTCCGCGGGTGGAGCGATAGAGCTCCTCGGCGCCGAGCAGGACGGTGAACAGGCGGGTGGCGTCGTCGAGGTCGGGGACGGTGAAGGCCACGTGGTCCACGTATTGCAGACCGGGAAGGCGACCGGGGTTCGGATTCATGAGCGCAGTTCCTGGGTGGAGGAGCGGATGAGAAGCGATGGTTCGAGCACGACGTGGTCGGGCGGGCCGCCGGCGATGAGGGCCTCACCGAGTTCGATGGCGATCCGTCCGAGGTCGGTGATTGGTTGTCGGACACTGGTCAGCCGGGGGTTGAACTGGGCGCCGAGGTCGAGGCCGTCGAAGCCGATCACCGACAGGTCGGCGGGCACGGTCAGTCCGCGCGAGCCGAGCTCGGAGATCATGGCGAATGCGATGAGGTCGTTGGAGGCGATCACGGCCGTCGGGCGGACCGGTTCCCGCATCCAGTGGTCCACGAGCCCCGGCCCCGGTTCGGCGCCGGGCGCCGCCTCCAGGACGACGGGCGGGATGGCGTGACGCTCGGCGGCGTGGTGGTAGGCGTCCCAGCGATCCTGGGCGGTGTACGTGCCGACGATCCCCGGGGCGTAGGCGATGTTCGTGTGGCCGAGACCAAGGAGGTGGTCGAAGGCCAGGTCGATGCCCCGGGCGCTGTCGACAGTGACGGTGGGCACGGCCGGGTCGTCTTCGACCCGGTCGATGACGACGACCCGGTTCGGAAACGCGTACCGGCGGAGCGCCTCGAGGTTGACCCGGGTTGAGGGGGCGACGATGCCGAAGGGGGAGTACATGGACTGCATCGCGCTCACGTAGTCGGCGGTCTGCCCGGTGTCGCCGTCGGTGATGCAGAGCATCAGCTGGTAGCCGCGTGCTTCGGCGGCGGCGGCGGTCGTGCGCGCCAGCTCGGCGAAGAACGGGTTGGTCAGGTCCGGAACGATCAGCGGGACGAGGTTGCTCGAGCCGCGGCGGAGAGCCTGCGCGAGGGGGTTCATCGAGTACCCGAGCTCGGCTGCGACACGCAGCACGTGTTCCCGGGTCGCCGCGCGCACGGCATCCGGCTTCGAGAACGCACGCGACACGGTCGAGCGGTGGACGCCGGCCGCTTCGGCGACGTCGTCGATGCTTACTTCAGCCACGACGCGCCGTCCTCTCCAGGTGCGGCGACCAGATGAGCTCCATAGTGGTCAGAAGCTCGGCGAGCGTCGGCAGGCCCGCGAACCCGGTCGTGAGCGTGTCGGCGACGCCGGTGACGAACACGTCGTACAGCGGGTCGCTGTCGACCTCGAGGACGGCGCTCTTGGTGACGCCGGATTGGTCGGTGAATGTCGCGTCGCCGTTGGTGTCGACGGTGGCGAACCCGTTGGTCCCGGCCGCGGTGAAGCTGCAGTACCGCTTCAGCGGCGAGTTGGGGAACGCGTAGCCGACCTCGACGATTGCCTCGCGGCCGGTGGCGGTGGTCAGGATCATCGTGGCGTGGTCGTCGACCGCCTCGCCGTGCAGCGTGGTGGAGAGCTTCCGGACGACGTCGACGGGATGTCCGAGGTGACGGATCGCCAGATCGACGAAGTGCGGGCCGAGGTTCATCAGGCTGCCGCCGCCCGAGAGGGCGGGTTCGAGCATCCACGGGTTGCCATTGCTCCGATACCGCGAGGGCGGACCGGCGACGAACGCCATCCGTTCGTAGACAATGTCGCCGGCCTGTCGCAGCCACGTGTCGATCGGGGCGCCGCGCTGGACGAGCGGCACGGTCGCCGGCACGGCGGCCGAGCGCGCCTCCTCTTCGATCGTCCGAAGGTCGTCGAGGCTCGCACCGGCGGGCTTCTCGATCACGAACGGGATGCCGCGCTCGATGAGTTCTCGGCCGACCGCGAGCATCTCGTGGTGCGGGCAGAACACGAACGCCACCTCGATGCCGTCCTGGTCCAGAGCCTCGTCGACGCTCGCCGCGACAGGTGCGCCCAAGGGCTCGGCGAATGTCCGAGAGACCGCGGGGTCGGGGTCCTGCACCGCCGTCACGCGGAAGTGTCGAGCCAGCCCGGCACGGTACAGCGGCGCGTGCCAGTGGGACGCACCCAGCACCACGGCCGAGGGCCGAGGGGCCGAAGAGGAATGATCCACCGCCGTGGACTCCTTCGCTTCGATGAGGATCCCGGCGCATCAGTCGCTCGCGAATGAGAACGATTGCTGAGATCGATTGCAGAACAGGGTGCAACACCTCGCCGCGATCCGTCAACGCCTCCTGGACGCGGCTCGCGAAGCGCGTGAAAGTGGTGTATCCATCAGGGCCATGTTCCAGAAACTCCACGTCATAGAGACGATCCGCGATTCCGGCAACGTCCTCATCGTCCGCCTCGACACCGCCGAGGAGGCGTTCGAGGTGGCCTCGGCAGCCGTCGCCGGCGGCATCCGCGCCCTCGAGATCACCCTGTCGATCCCCGGCGCCCTCACCGTGATCGAGCGCCTGACCGAGCGCTTCGCCGGTGAAGACGTGGTCTTCGGCGCGGGCACCGTCCTCGACGGGTACGCCGCCTGGTCGAGCATTCAGGCCGGCGCGCAGTTCCTCGTCAGCCCGAACCTCAACCCTGAGATGATCCGCGTCGCCAACCGCTACCAGATCGCCACCATCAGTGGTGCGTACACGCCGACCGAGATCCTCGATACGGCCGAGGCCGGCGCGGACATCGTCAAGCTCTTCCCCACCGAAGCCGGCGGCATCCCTTACGCCAAGGCGGTCCTGGCGCCGCTCGCGCACATCCCGATCCTGCCGGCGGGTGGCGTCACCACCGCCAACGTCGGCGACTGGTTCGCCGCAGGCGTCGCGGCGGTCGGAGTGGGCAGCGCCATCACCAAGGCCGGCCGCCCCGACGGCGACATGGGCAAGGTCACCGCAGCGGCGAAGGAGTTCGTGGCCGCGATCGAGCGAGTGAAGCAGTGACACCCGACGTCCAGGCCCTGCCCGTCGCCTACATCACGCTCGGCGGGGCGGGGTCGGGTAAGTCGACCCTGTCGAGACACCTCAGCTCCCTCACGGGCGCGGCGTATCTCGACAAGGACACGCTCGCCGGGCCCCTGGTGCGAGTGGCTCTCGAGGCGTTCGGGCAGGATCCCTCCGATCGGGAATCGAACGAGCTGTACCTGCGGAAGGTCATGCCGGCCGAGTACGAGACGCTCTTCGCGACCGCCGGCCGGAATCTGGAACTCGGCCACTCCGTCGTCCTCGATGCACCGTTCGTGGCGTACCTCGGAGACCCCGACTTCCTGCGTCGCTCGACCGAGAATGCAGGCTGGCCCGCCGCTCGCATCCGGGTGATCCACGTGCGCACCTCGCCCGAGGTCGTGCGGCAACGGTTGATCGAGCGCGGCAGCGAGCGGGACCGGGTCAAGCTCGCCGGATGGGACGTCTACTGGGAGCGATTCGGTGCTCTCGAGTGCCGCTGGAACACCGGCGAGCACGACATCGTCGTGAACGACGACGAGTCGGCGTTCACGCGCCTGCGCGAGCTGGTTCAGCACAACTGACCGCTGCGTTCCCGGGGTTCGACGACCAGGGTGACCGCTGGGTCTTGACAGCGAGGGCGGACGCGTGTGACTTTTCGTAACGGCGTTACAGGTAACGCTGTTACTCCACGATGGCGAGGAGACGAAGACATGGCACTGGCCGGTGACGTCACAAATGCGATGCGTGTGCTCGAACTGCTGGCGCCGCATCCCGAAGGCCGACGCGTCACGGAGATCGCCGAGCGCCTGGGCGTCAACAAGGCCATCGCTCATCGCCTCCTCGCCGCCCTGGTCGATGCGGGCTATGTGAATCAAGACCCCCGCACCTCCAGCTACTTCGCCACTCACAGCCTCGGCGCCCTGGGGCTCCGCCAGCTGTCCTCGTCAGGAGTGGGAACGTGGGCTCAGCGAAGCCTGGACTCGCTCGCGGCGGAGTGTGAAGAGCTCGTTCGCCTGGCAGTAGTCAGCAACGACTCCTTGAAGTGGATCGCCAAGGCCCAGGGGGCGAACTCGTCCCTCCGCATCGACCCCGTCATGGGCCAGGACGCGGTCCCCCACGCCACTGCATCCGGGAAGGCGTGGCTCGCCACTCTTTCTCCGGACCGAGTCGCGACCGTGCTGGCGCACGAGAGCCGTCTCGACGTCACCCCCAGATCCCCCCTCGATCGGTCCGCTCTCCAGGTCGAGCTCGACGAGGTTCGTCACCGCGGGTACGCCACGACGATTGAGGAGATGGATCTCGGTATCAGTGCCGTGGCGGCCGCCATCCACGGAGCCGGACCGGGCCGGGAGGCCACCGGGACGATCAGCATCGCGGGCCCCTCCGTGCGGATGACCCGAGCGCGCATGGCCGAGCTGTCGCCGCCCCTGCTCGCGGCCGCGGCTGACCTCTCCCGGAGCTGGCCGAGCTACACCTACCTCGTCGCAGACGAGGAACTCTCCGCCTAGACAGGCAGACACCCCTTTTCAACAGGTTCAGCGACCCTCGGCCCGGGCGTTGGGATGCTCACTCGCGCCCAAATTCAAAGGAGAATTCAATGACGGCCTCACGTCGCGCGCCCAGTACATCCGCCCCCGACAGCACAGACCCTGTCCCGCGTAAGAGACAGGCCCGTAACCTGCTCGCCGGGACCGTCGGGCACTTTGTCGAGTGGTACGACTGGTATGTATACGGTCTTCTCGCCGCTGTCTTCTCCGCGCAGATCTTCCCCTCGGGCTCCCAGTTCGCGTCCCTTATCGCCGCGTTCCTCACTTACGCCATCGGGTTCATCGTGCGGCCTCTGAGCGGCATCATCCTCTCCCCGCTTGCCGACCGGTACGGGCGCCGACGCGTCCTGTCTCTCGCGGTCTCGGGGATGGCTCTCGGCGCGTTGATCATCGGGTTTACACCCCCGTACGCGACCATCGGCTACTTCGCGCCGATCCTGTTCGTCGTCGCCCGCATCCTCCAGGGCATCTCCGCCGGCACCGAGGGGCAGAGCGCCATCGCGTTCATGGTGGAACACGCTCCAGCCAACCGGCGCGGACTTTTCGGCTCCTTCACCAACATGGCCAGCGGGCTGGCAACCCTCGCCGCAACGGGCGCCGCAGCCACCGTCACCTCTGTTTTCGCCGCCGACACCCTGGCGTCCTACGGATGGCGGATCCCTTTCATCATCGGTGGTGTGATCGGCGTCGCTGGACTCATCCTCCGCGCCCGCTCGGACGAGTCTCCGGAGTTCGAAGCCAGCACGCTCGTCGAGCAGAAGTCCGCACCCGCGAAGCTCCTCCAGCTGCTCCGCGAGCACCCCAAGGCGATCCTGCAGACGGCTGCCCTGTCCGCTCCCGCCGTGGCCTACTACACCTGGGCGACGTTCCTGCCCACCTACGCCAACCTCACCTCGGGCCGAGACCTGTCCTCCACCCTTGCCGGCAGCGTGATCGGCCTGGCGCTGCTGGTTGTCGTCGTCCCCGCCGGCGGCTACCTCTCCGACCGTCTCGGTCGCCGGAAGATCTTCCCCATCATCGGCGCCATCGGAATGATCGTCCTGTTCTATCCGCTCCTTCTCCTCCTGCAGGCGCCCGGTTTCGGTGTCTACGTCATCGTCGCCGCCTCCGGATGGGTAGTCCTCGGAATCTGGCAAGGCGTCTACCCCACCATCCAGGCTGAGCTGTTCCCCGCCTCGGTCCGCGTCTCCGGAATCGGATTCGCCCATCAGATCGTCATCGCCCTCTTCGGCGGCACCGCACCCCTCATCGCGTCCGCGTTCGTCGGCGCCGGACGGCCCATGTACCTGGCGATCTACATGATCGTCATCGTCGCCCTGTGCCTCATCGTCTACTTCACGCTCCCGGAGACCGGCAGCCGTGCCCCGCGGGAGATCGTTTCCGCGACCGACACCATCGCCGTCGTCATGAGCGAGGACTCGTCCACTGCTGCCAGTTCAGCCCCTGAACAGCACATGGAGCCCCGGTCGTAGCCGCCCCTGCTCCCGAGCGCGCGATGGGGGCACCTCAAAGATGGAACGGAAATTCATATGATCATCAACACTTTTTCGTACCTTTGGTCTGCAACGGCGATCGATGCGATATCCGAGTTGACCCAGAATGGGTACAACACCTTCGAGGTTCCCATCAGCTCCCCACATTGCTGGCCGGAAGAGATCTCCAGCACCGAGCGTTCGGAAATCCTGGCGACGCTCAACGAGAACGGCGCCAAGATCCGATCGCTGAACGCCGGCGGATACGACATCAATCTGGCCAGTCCTGCTGCCAGCATGCGCCGGAAGAGCATCGAGCACATCACGTCGGTGATCGATCTTGCGGTGGCTTGGGATGTCCCGGAAGTTGTCATCTCACCCGGCACACGGCGTCCTATGATCTCGCCCTCGCTCGAGAACGTCCACGGGTGGATGTACGAAAGCCTGGAAGAGCTGATCCCGCTGGCCAAGCGGGCGGGAAAACGACTCCTCTTCGAGAACACTCCCTACTGCTTTGCTCCCACGATTGGGGAGCTGGCAGATATCGTCGGCACGGTCAACGATGACGCACTAAAAATCGTGTACGACGTCGCGAACGCTGCTTATATCGGGGAGGACCCCGTATCGGGTCTGCGCTCACACCACAGGTCGATTGCACTCATGCACATATCCGACACAGGTACGGAAACGTGGGGCCACGACCCCATCGGCACTGGGGTGATCGATTGGAACGGCCTGGGTAAAGCAGTCCAAGAAACCATCGGGGTGGACAACGTCGTGCTCGAAATCATTCGCGAAGAGAACACCCTGGAAGTATTCGCGAAGGCGATGGTTGATCTCAGTGAAGAGGGCTGGAATCTCGGAGAGTAATTTCAGCTCCCCGGGATTCAGAATGACTCCGAGGGTCATCGAACAGTACGGTGACAGTTCTCAATCATCGGTGCGAGTCGAAGTGCTTCGAAACGCGCCAGATGCAGCTGTCACCACTTGCGTGGCCTGCTGAGTATGCCCGCTGGAAATATACAAGGAGAGTGTGCAATGAGGGTTCTGGTCAGTGGTGGAAGCAGCGGCATCGGCGCGGCTGCAAGCCTGAGGCTCGCAGAGGCAGCGCTTGCCCGCGGCGAGAAGCCGATGATCGCGGTATCCGGCCTTACTGCGAACGCGCGACAAGACGAGGTCGTCCGGTCGATCCAGTCGATGGGCGGAAAGGCCATTGCATTGACAGGAGACCTGGGTGATCCCGACGTGCCCGGTCAGCTGATAACCGCTGTGGTTGACGAGTTCGGCGGCTTGGATGCGCTGGTGGCAAATGCCGGAATCGCCAGCCCTGGCGCGCTCAAGGATCTCTCCCTGGAGGACTGGAACGACATGTTCTCCGTCAACCTCCGCGGGGCGTGGCTACTTGCCAAAGCAAGTCACGCGCACCTGAAGGATAGCCGCGGGTCCGCCTGTTTCACCTCTTCAATGTCCGGCCAGCTCCCACATGCCGGATCAGGTGCATACAGTCCGACCAAGGCTGCGCTCACGATGTTGGCTCAGACACTCGCGCTGGAATGGGCACCTGACGGAATCCGCGTGAACGTGGTATCCCCGGGCATGACTCGCACGCAGATGACTGAACAAATGTACCTCGACCCCGAAGTCAAGAAGGCAAGGGAAGAAATCATCCCGTTGTCGAAAATTGGCGACCCGATGGATATCGCGAACGTGATCGAGTTTCTTGTCAGCCCGCTGGCAGGATATGTCACCGGCCAAGATGTCTGCGTCGATGGGGGTTTCTCCAAGTCCATCCTCAGCCACATTCCCGGTCGGCCCAGCTCCAAGTCCTGACGGGGTTCTTCCTCTGGCCACCGAGGCCGATCGTGAGCGGCTCCGCCGCCCACTCTCTGGTCCGAAACAGTTTGGGTTCTGGGTCATTGGTGGTGTGCGAGCGATCTGGTGGGGGAGATGCGCGGCATCTGTTTCGCCGTCGGCGCAGGAGGCCTTGCGGTTGCGGGCGGTGGCCGCGTTGATGGCGGGGCGGGACCGTGAGGATGTGGCGGCGTTCTTCTTCTTCTTCTTCTTCTTCTTCTTCCGCAGACGCCAACGCCAACGCCAACCGCACATCGTCCGCGGCTACTTCGGCGGCCCACACGTCCGCTACGTCCTGAACGAGAACCCCATGAGTTTCTGATCAATAGGACATGGTCTTAGCCAACGGCCTCTCCTGTGCCGGAAGCCGGAGGGACAGGAAACCACCGGATGTGCTGAGGGGCACTGCGGTCTTAAGACGTCGTTTCCTTTGGTGCTGATGGTGCCCGCCGGGCGGCGAGGCATGTCGGCCAGGCGTCGGCCGTGAATCGCATGGGACACAAGCAGCGGTCGAGGGCCGCATCCCGCGCTGGGATGCGGCCCTCGATGCGTGTGGTTACGAAGTCCAGCCGCCGTACGGCACGGTGATGAGTTCCATGGCGTGGCCCGCCGGGTCCATGAAGTACATGCCGTGGCCACCGTCGTTGTGGTTGATCGCGCCGGGCTGCTTCCGGTGGGGGTCGGCGTAGTGCTCGATGCCGCGCTGGCTGATCTGCGCGTACGCTGCGTCGAACACCTCCTCGGAGACCAAGAAGGCATAGTGCTGGGGGGTGATGCTGTGCGCGGGAACCGTGGCGAAGTCCAGAGTGACGCCGTTGCTCAGGTCAACCGCGATGAACGGGCCCCACTCGGCGGTAATCTTGAGGCTGAGCAGGTTCGCAAAGAATTCTGCGGACTCCCGGTTGTCCCGGGCATGGACGATCGTGTGGTTCAACTCGACTGACAAGGAATGCCTCCGAAGGCATGTCCCGACACCTCCATGTCTCACCCAGCCGGTGACCGACACGCGATGCCACCGTAGATTCTAGCCCTGTCGTCTACGCAGCAAGCCGACGGTAGTTGATGAGGGCTGCGGCCATACCGACGAAGGCAAGGAAGTGCTCGGCCTTACGTTCGTAGCGGCGGTGCAAGCGACGGCATCCGGCCAGCCAGGAGACGGTGCGCTCGACTACCCAGCGGTGTCGGCCCAGGCGCTCGGAGGATTCGATGCCCTTGCGGGCGATGCGGTGGCGGATGCCACGCTCGCGGAGCCATTTCCGCAGGTGGTCGTAGTCGTAACCCTTGTCGGCGTGGAGCTTGGCCGGCCGTCGGAGACGGGGCCCGCGGCGGGAGCGGAGGGGAGGGATGCCCCGCACGAGCGGCTGCAGCCCAGGCTGTCGTGGGTGTTGGCGGCGGAGATGCCCAGCGACAGGGGCACCCCGTTGCGGTCGGTGAGCAGGTGGATTTTCGATCCGGACTCGCCGCGGTCGGTCGGATTCGGTCCGGTCAGAGGCCCCCTTTTGCCGCCCGCACGCTGACGGAGTCGAGCGCACACCGCGACCAGTCCAGCTCGCCGCGGGCGCCGAGTTCATCCAGGACCACGCGGTGGAACTTTGCCCGGACACGGCCCCGGCTCCATTGGGCGAACCGCCGGTGGACGGTCGGCCAGGCCGGACCGAACACCGGAGGAAGCTGCCGCCAGGTGCAGCCCGAGGTCACCAGAAAGGTGATCGCGGCCAGCCGATGGTGGCCTGCTGGTGCATCATGCGGATGGTGCCCTCGGTCGCATAAGCGACGGCGACCGGGGAAGCGTTCGATGAGCTGCGCCGTGCCGAACCAGTGGTCGCCGTGGCCATGCGTGGCGTAGATGGCCGCGAGCCGCTTGCCGGACCGCTCCACCCAGTCGCCGACCTGCCGGATCCGGTCGTGAGTGAAGGGCGGGTCGA
This sequence comes from Streptomyces sp. NPDC000151, assembly GCF_040301705.1. Taxonomy (NCBI): domain Bacteria; kingdom Bacillati; phylum Actinomycetota; class Actinomycetes; order Kitasatosporales; family Streptomycetaceae; genus Streptomyces; species Streptomyces sp. NPDC000151. The sequence continues at coordinate 109,099 of NZ_JBEPFC010000001.1, forward strand.
CCAGCACGGCGTCCTTGTCGCCGTAGATCAGCGTGGACGTGATCGGGGACGACACGATGGGGTTGCCGTTGGGCATGCGCTGGTCGCCTGCGCGAGGGGCGCCCGGGGAGACGAAGACTTCGTAGGACAGCGGGGCGGATGTGGCCATGTCGGCCAGCTCCTTTCGGTGTATCGGACGGTAGGTGCGAGGTGGCCGACTGCTGGCCGAGCGTGGCTTTGCCGTTCCCGACCGGCCTGGCCTGCGGCTTCGGACACTGGAGGACGTGTTTACCTACGCGCAGGCCGAGGGCGTCGAGCTGAGGCTGGTCGCCACCGAGATCCAGGTCCGCCGCCCGGTCGCGAGCCGTGGAGGCCGTCGGGCGTTCGTGTCGGGCAAGAAGACGCAGAACACCATGAAGGCCACCGTCATCGCCGACCACGACGGCCGCACCCTGTGGACGGACGCCCTGAGGCCGGGGCGGATGCACGATGCGACCGCGGCTCGCACGGTGGGCATCACCGGCTGCATTCACCACTTCGGACTGGTCGAAGTTCTCCTCGACGACGCATATTTGGGCCTGAGCCGCGATCACCCCGGCCAGGCTGTCACCCCGCCCAGACAGCCACGGCCCGGAGCGCTGCCGGGCAGAGTCGAACAATGGGAACGTGACCGGCACGACCACTCCAGTGACCGCATCAGCGTCGAACATGCACTGGCCGACCACAAACGCTGGAAGCAACTCATCCGCTGGACCCACCGCCGCGACTGCCTGCCCGACACCTACCGCGCCATCGCCGGCCTCGTCTCCGACCGCGGCGTCACCGTCTGAGACCCAGCGACCGCGCGACCCGGCACGTCCCGCCCGCAATCACGCACCAACTCGTAAGCCAAGGCCGACTCCCGCGGCTCCGACCTGGCAAACCGCCCCGCGAACCGCTCATGCACAACCGTCAGTTCATCAGCCCACAACCGAGCCTCTGCAACGTCCCCACCCATAACCAGAGCCGCAACCAACATGCTCCTGATCAGAGCCACCGGAAAGACCTGACGAAGCCCTGCCAGAGCGCCGGGCCGCCCCGCACTCAGTGCCCGGTGGCCGGGAAGGCGCCCAGCAGGCTGCGGCTGGCCGTCAGGGCAAGGTAGTCGGTGAAGGTGTCGTGATCCACCGCTTCAGTTGCGAAGTCCGCGCCGTGGGCGGTGCGTACGACACACGCGGAGAAGACAGTGGCGAAGCACTGCCGTATGGCCGTTTCCGGTTCAGGGTGTGTGATCTCGTCGCGGACGCTGAGCAGCAATGCGGTGAAGGCCCCGGCGAGGGCGTGCACATGAAGTCGGCCGCGACGCAGCACTTCCGGGTGGGCGCCGGACAGCAGGAGCACCGGCTTGAGGAAGGCTGCGTGGCGTCGGAAGAGGGCGGTCAGTTGACCGACCGCACCCCTGATCAGGGCGTCCGCGGTGAGGTCTCGCCACCGGGCCATGTCGGTGAAGGCCTGTTGGTCGGCGGCGAGGCGGGAGATGCCGTGCTCGTAGACGGCGAGGAAGAGTGCGTCCTTGTTGGCGGTGCGGTCGTAGAGGGCCCTGGGGGCCACCTGTGCCTTCTCGCAGAGGGCGGAGATGGTGAATGCCTCGTAGCCGCCCTCCTCGATGAGGGAGACGCCGGCGTCCAGAACGCGGGCCCAGGCCTGTCTGGTGCGTTCCTGGCGTGGCTCGCGGATCTCCAGGTCTTCGGTGCGGTGTTCGGTGGTGGCCATGCAGGCATTCTCGCTTCCACTCCTGGCGGACTTCTTTCCGCCTGACCGTTGACACGTGACCCCCGTGTCCCGGTCTAATGACTCCCGAACAAAACCGTATCGCACACTACGCTTTCTGGGGGGGGGCGCCGATGCTGATCGTTCTCAGCCGTGCCCGTGCCGCCGTCGGCGCACGTGACCGGATAGTCGCCACCGCCGTGGAAATGGCCGCTGCCGCCCGCGCGGACCCCGGGTGCCTGGCCTACACCTTCGCCGCCGACCTCGAGGATCCGGACGTGATCGTGTGCACCGAGCTGTGGCAGAGCAGCGCAGCCCTCGACGCGCACATGGCCCACCCCCACACCGCTGCCTTTCTGCACCGGGTCCACGGACTGACCGACGGTGAGCCCACCCTGATCCGCCACGCCGTCACCGGCTGATCCACCCACCGACCAGCTCGCCTCGCAAGGAGCCGCACATGTCGCACACCCCACCATCACCCGCTTCGCCCGGCCGGATCGCTGTCGTCGGCGCCGGCCCTGCCGGTATGGCCGCGGCGCTCTCCGCCCACCAGGCCGGCCACCATGTCACCCTCTTCGAGCGTCACGCGCAGGCGCGGCCGGCCGGCAACATCCTCAATCTGTGGCCCGCTCCCATCAAGGCCCTCGGCCTGCTCGGCGTCGACATCGACGACCTCGGCGCGCCCTGCCAGAGCGAGTTCCGCAACATGCGCGGCAAGCGGCGAGTTCAGGTCCGGCTGCCTGCGGATGTCGTACGCGACTACGGCGGCGGCTTCATCGGTCTGCTCCGCCCGGACCTGTACGAGCGGCTGCTGGCTGCTCTCCCACCGGGCATGCTGCGCACCGGCCTTGCGCTGGAGGGCGTGGAGTCGGACGACCGAGCGGTCCGTCTGCTGATGGCCGACGGAACCGTGCACGAGGCCGACGTCCTGATCGGTGCTGACGGGATCAACTCACTGGTGCGCCGCACACTGTGGGGCGACTCCCCGATCCGTCCCCACAATCTGCAGCTCTACGGCGGATACACCCTCGCCGAGAACGTATCCGCCCCCCGTGGCCTGTGTGTGCTCACACACAGCCCCACCGTGCAGGGTGCCTGGACCGCCATCCGCAGCAAGGGCCGCGACGGCTTCCAGTGGTGGGTTCTCACCGCCCACGATGCCCAGCGCCCCCTGCCCAGCGATCTCCACGGCGCTGCCGTACGCCTCGCCCACGACTTCCCGGAACCACTGCCCGGTCTCATCGCTGCGACTGATCCCGCTCACGTGCAGAGCTGGCCCATACGCGACCGCAAGCCGCTCAAGCAGTGGTCAAAGGGCAGGATCACCCTGATCGGAGACGCGGCCCACCCCACGTCCCCGTACGCCGCCTACGGTGCCGGCATGGCCACTGAGGATGGCTATTTCCTCGGTCGGCGGCTGGCAGGTGTGGACCTGACCGACCCTGACGCAGTCCACCGCGCGCTCAACGACTTCGAGGTCACTCGTAAACCCCACACAGCCCGGCAATCCCAGACGGCCTGGGCGCTCGGAAAGGTCTTTCACCACGCCCCCGCGCCTCTGCGTCGGCTGCGTGACGCCGTTCTCGATCACACACCGCTGCTCCAGAAGGTCGTCGGCGAGGGCACGCCCGGGGAAATCCTCAAGCAACTGGGGGAGATCGACCGCGCCGAGAGTGCCTTCACCGTCTCGCGTGGCGGGACTGCCTGAAAGACGTCGCTGTCCTGTCGCACAGCGGGCCTGGCCTCAGCCCGCGTGTGACGGACGACGTCGGCAGAGACGTTCTCCTCACCCGGCAGTGCGCAGGCCGGACGCCCGCTCATGGCCTGCGCCTTCCGCTGGCTTGTGCGCGCCCCCATGGCGAGTGCAAAGGGGGTAGCGCCGAGGTAAGCCCAAAAGCCGCCAGTACTTGGTCTTGGCGCCCTGTTCGGTAGTGGCCGTCACCCATTCGGCCGAAGGTCGTTGGTGCTGATACTGACTGATCCCTGGGCCTGGGGCCGACTTGTGACCTCGATCGAGCGGACCGCGTACCCGCGGTTCAAGCGGCTGATCACCTATGGGCCGGTTCCCGGAGCAGGACGAGTATCCGGAGATGGTGGTCGACTTCGTCCGCCGTACGGTCGAGCTACCGGAGGGCACACTCCCGCTGTACGAGACGTGCCGTACCGCTGAGCGGCAGCGTACGGAGGCGCGCCAGCGGGTGGGGACGAAGTATCAGCAGGCCCAGGCCCGGCAGATTGCTGAGGCGGCGATCCGCAAGGAGGCCGCTGCGAAGAACCGCCCCGCCGTCCTGATCAATATCGCGCTGGAGAAGGTGGTGGCGGCCGGGCTGGAACTGCCGGCGTTCTCCACCTTCGACACGATGACCTCCACGATCCGCACCGAGGTGAACACCTGGATCTGCTGCGGCATCCACGACCGGATGAGCCTGACCGAGCAGGCGGCGATGCTGCGGTTGTTGGAAGAGCGCGACAGCGACGGCACCACGCAGTTCAACCGGCTGAAGCAGACCGCCCAGGGCCCGAGCTGGTCACACTTCAAGCGCCTGTTCACGCGCCTGGAGTGGCTGGACGAGCTCGGCGACACCTCGGCGTGGGTGGACGGCGTCGCGGCGCCGAAGGTGACCGACTTCGCCGGGGAAGCGGACGCGGCGGACGCCTCCGAACTGCGGGGCTACGCGGCCGTCAAGCGGATCCCGCTGCTGGCCTGCCTCGCTCACAAGGCGCGGATGCGGGTACGGGACGACCTGGCGACGATGTTCTGAAAGCGGGTCGCCATGAAGATCAAGAAGACCAAGGAGGAGTTGGAGGAGAGCCGGCTCGCCGAGCGGGGGATCGTCGAGGCCCTGATCGGGAACTACTGCACCGTGCTCAAGAACCTCGACGACGGCGGCCCCGCCCAGGAGGCGTTGGCGAAGGCCGCGGCGATGACCGCCGAGGCCGTGAAGGCCCTGGAAGGGCTGGACGAGGCGGCGCCGGTGGAGGAGGTCGCCCGGCGCCTGGGCGGGGGGCTCCCCGGTCGTGCTCGCCCTGGCAAAGGCTCAGCTGATGCAGGCCGGCGGCCTGGGGGCGGTTACCGAGGCGGTGGAGGGCTTCGGCGGGTTCGCGGGGCAGTACGAGCAGATCGAGAAGGTCTCCGGGCATCACGGCAACCTCTGGCAGGTGTTGCTGTACGGGCAGCTCGGCCGGGACCGGTCGGTGATGTTCGACCTGGCGGAGAAGCTTTCGACCTGGCGGAGAAGCTGGAGTTCACCACCACGTCCGAGGACAGGCGGGTGCTGGACGCGCTCGCGCACGCCATACGGCACGAGAGCGCCCGCGGCGAGTACGTCACCGCGCTCGGCGAGAACGGCAAGACCGTCGACATCTCCTTCGCCACGCAGAACTGGCGCAAGGCCGTGCTCGACAAGACGCGGCCGGGCCGGTTCGTCCGCAAGCACTTCGAGGCGATGGTCTTCACCCACCTCGCCGAGGAACTGCGCACCGGGGACGTCGCGGTAGTCGGCTCGGAGGAGTACGCCGACTGGTCCGAGCAGCTGCTCGCGTGGGAGGACATCCAGGAGAAGCCGGCCGACTACCTGGTGGAGGTCGGGCTGTGCGAGGAGGGCGAGGCCGGTGCCTTCGACGCGGCGTCTTTCCGCCAGCAGCTGGAGGACAAGCTGCGCGGCGCCGCCGCGGCGGCGGATGCCGGGTATCCGGACAACGAGGGCCTGGTCATCGACCCGGAGACCGGTATCCCGTCACTCTGGGTGGAGTGGTGGCGCCGCTTCGGTCCGCCCTCGGGCAACGCCCCGAAGCTGAAGGACCCGTTCGGCCGGTACGTGCTGACCACGTTCGTCAAGGGCACCAACATGGGCCCGTACGAAGCGGCGAAGCACATTCCCGGAGTGTCCGGGCATTAGCTGTTGTACGTGGCCAACCGGCACTTCTCCATCGCGCTGCTGAACGGTGCCGTCGCCGACCTGGTCAACGCGTACGCCCGCCTCGACATCTCCCAGGCGTGGGGCGACGGCACCGCCGTGGCGGCGGACGGCACCCACATGGACACCTACCTCAACAACCTGCTCGCCGAGACCTCGGTGCGGTACGGCAAGGCGGGCGGGATCGCCTACCACCACATCTCGGACACCTATATCGCGCTGTTCACGCACTTCAACCCGTGCGGGTTTTGCATCAGCGTCGCGAGGATGCTTCTCACCGGGTCGAGCTGCTCGATGGCGATGGTGAGCCGATCGAGGTGGTCTCGGGATTCTTGCGGTTCCTGGCCGCTCGCAACTGCTCTCCGAACACGCTCGTGTCGTACGCGTACGACCTCCGCCACCTGTGGCGATTCCTCGGCCAGCGGGGTCTGACCTGGGACGTGTTTGCCCCGCCGCATGCGATCCCGCTGCTGGAGTACCTGCGCTCGGTGCCGTTCCGGCGGCCCCGGAACCGCATGGTGCTTACCGTGGCGACGATCGGCGCGGACGGACCGGCCACGAAGCTCGCGGCGACCACGGTGAACCGGATCCTGGCGGCGGTTTCCTCGTTCTACGAGTTCGCCATCCTGGCCGGGCTGCTGGACCGCGCGAACCCGATCGAGAAGCGCCCGGACCCGGCCTCGCAGCGGGTGTCCGAACGGCACCGTCCGTTCATGGGGCGGGCCAGCCGTCAGCGGCCCGTTCGCCGCGCGGTGCGGGTCAAGACCGTCCAGGCCCTGCCCCGTCCGCTGGACGATGCCCAGGTCAAGGCCCTGCTCACCGAGTTGCGGTCGGTGCGCGACCGGGCCCTGATGCTTCAAGGCGGGATGCGGCCCGGCGAGGCCCTTGGGCTGCACCTGGAGGGCATCACCTACGGTCGGCGCCGCGTCGTGGTCCGCCACCGCGACGACCACCCCAAGGGCGCGCGGTCGAAGTCGCGTTACGAGCGGGTGGTCGACCTGCACGAGCCCGGGGCTCTGGTCGCTGTCAGTGCCTACGTCATGGGTGATCGACCCACCGACACGGACACGCCGCTGGTCTTCCTCATCGGTAACCCCGCACGCGCTGCGGCACACCCACGCCACACGGATGTGGGAGGGCGGGATGTGGGAGCTGACGGTGCAGAAGCGACTCGGTCGCGCGTCTCCGGAGTCGACTCGTCTTTACACCCGTGTCTCCGATCCGGCTGTGGTCGACGAGTACAACCACGCTCTAGGCAGGAAGAACGTGTCGGCAGAGGGGGCGAAGTGAGGCTGAAGGGGGTGTCCACGGCGGCCATCCTGGCCAGTTCCTTGGCGCTGACGGCGCCGATGCCGGAGGAGGCGCCGGTGATGACGACGACCTTGTCCTGAAGGTGGTTCATGGGGGAGATCTCCCTGTGCGGTGCTTGGCGCGTTGTCCCTGGTAAGGGCGGTACGGCCGGTGGTGCGGAAACGCGGAAGGGAGGTCAGCGCTTGCGGCGCTTGACGACGTAGGCGTACTGGTCCGGCCAGGTCGGCTCGGCATCGAGTGCGAGGGCGGCGTGCTGTGCCCAGTACGGGTTGCGCAGCAGTTCACGGCCGAGGAAGACGGCGTCGGCCTGGCCGGAGGCGATGACGTCCTCAGCCTGCTGCGGCTCGGTGATGATGCCGACGGCGGCGGTGGGGATGCCGGCCTGGTTGCGGGCCTGGGCGGCGAAGGGGACCTGGTAGTTCGGCCCGGCGACGATCTTGGCGTCGCGGACCATGCCGCCGGTGGACACGTCGAGCAGGTCGACGCCGCGGGCGGTCAGTTCCTTGGCGAGGCGGACGGTGTCCTCGCCGGTCCAGCCCTCGCGGGGGTCCTCGGGGTTCTCGGTGAGCCAGTCGGTCGCGGAGGTGCGGAAGAAGACCGGCAGCTCGGCGGGCCACACGGCGCGCACCGCGTCGACGACCTCCAGGGCGAAGCGGATCCGGTTCTCGAAGCTGCCGCCGTAGGCGTCGGTGCGGTGGTTGGAGGCCGGGGAGAGGAACGAGTTGATCAGGTAGCCGTGGGCGCCGTGCACCTCGGCGACCTGGAAGCCGGCGGCCAGGGCACGCTTGGCGGAGTCGGCGAAATCGGCTACGAGCTGCTGGATCTCGGCGACGGTCAGCTCGTGCGGGACGGACAGGCCGTCGTACGCGATGGCGCTGGGCGCCACCGTCTGCCAGCCGCCCTCGCTCTGGGGCACGTACCGGTCGGACAGCCAGGGCTTGTCCACTGACGCCTTGCGGCCGGCGTGGGCGAGCTGGATGGCCGGGACGGCGCCGTGCGCCTTGATGGCCGCAGTGATGCGGGCGAACGCTTCCTGCTGACGGTCGTTCCACAGGCCCAGGTCCCAAGGGCTGATCCGCCCGTCGGGGCGGACCCCGGTGGCCTCGGCCATGACCAGGCCCGCGCCACCGGCGGCGCGTGAGGCCAGGTGGGTGAGGTGGAAGTCGGTCGGCGCGCCGGTCTCCGGCCCGTCAGGGGCGGCGGAGTACATGCACATCGGCGACATCCACACCCGGTTGGGTATCTGGAGGGAGCGCAGCTTGAGGGGGGCGAACAGAGTACTCACGGTGTTTCTCTTTCGGGTGGGGCATCGCCGGCCGGGACAACGCCGTCGATGGGGAGATGAGGGGAGACGCGGAGCGGGCGGTTCAGTGGGCGGCGTGGGCTGCCACGGCGTCCGCGATGGGGGTGCTGCCGCCGATGACCTCGACGGTCCGGCCGGTCAGCCGCGGTTCGACGAGCAGCGCCAGCAGGACGGCTGCGACATCGGCCCGGGAGATAGGGCCCGGGCCGGTCCGCTCGGCGAGCGTGACCCGGCCGGTGCCGGGGTGTCGTTGAGCAGGCCGGGGCGGACGATCGTCGCCCGGAGCGCGGTCCGGGACCGGATGGCGTTCTCGGCCGCGAGTTTGGCCTGCAGATAGGTGCGGAAGACCGGGTCGAGGCTTTCGTCGTCGACGGCCCGCAGATCGGCGCCCATGGCGGAGAGCAGCAGATAGCGTCCGACACCGGCACTCTCGGCGGCGTCCGCCAGCAGGATCGCCGTGCCGCGGTCCACGCTGTCCTTACGGCCCACCGAACTCCCGGGGCCCGCTCCGGCGGCGAACACCACTGCGTCGGCACCCGTCAGATGCCGGGCGACCTCGTCGCTGGTGGCCTTCTCCAGATCCACGAGCCGGGCCTGGGCCCCGGCCTTCTCCAGCGCCTCGGCTTGGGCCGGGTTGCGGATGAGGCCGGTGACCGTATCGCCGCGTTCGGACAGGAGCTGCTCCAGGAGGAGGGCGATCTTGCCGTGCCCTCCGGCGATGACGACCTTCATGATCAGGCCGGCAGGCGGGTGTCGAGGACGAAGCTGACCTCGATGAGCTGGCCCGGGAAGAACAGCGAGGCGACGCCGATGGTGGAGCTGGTGGGGCGGTGGTCGCCGAAGTAGGCCAGGTTCGCCGCGGCCATCGCCATGTTGTACTTCGGCAGGTCCACGATGAACTGGGTTTCGGAGACGACCTGGTTACGGGTGGCGCCGTAGTGGGCGAGCACCTTTTCGAAGTTGGCGTAGGACTGCTTCAGCTGGGCGTCGAAGTCGTCCGGGTAGAGGAAGTTGCCCTCCTCGTCGTGGGAGAGCTGCCCGGAGACGTGGATGGTGTCGCCGACCTTGATGGCCTGGGCGAAACCGAACTCCTTCTCGCCGGAGACGCCGTGGCTGTAGGAATCGATGGCGGTCATGGTGCTTCTCCATGCTGGTAGTGCAGTTACTGCGGACAGGAGTGGGAGGTCAGGCGGCCGCGAGGCGGGTGACGGCGTCCGAGACGGGCGTGTCGCCGGAGGTGAGCTCGACGATCACGCGGCTGAGGGCCGGTGCGTGCAGGGCGGCGTCGAGGAACGCGGCGACGTCGTCGCGGTGCACGTCGCCGTACTCGACGGCGGGACCGGCGGTGACCCGGCCGGTGCCGGGGGTGTCCAGGAGGGTCCCGGGGCGGACGATCAGCCAGTCCAGGTCGGTGCGTGTCAGATAGACGTCGGCGGTCTTCTTGACCTTGACGTAGTGCTCGAAGCCCTCACTGCGCGTCCCGTCACGCAGTGCATCGGGGAACACCGAGACGAGGACGAACCGTGATACCCCGGCCAGCGCGGCCGCATCGGCGGCCTTCTCCAGGCCACGGCCGTCGATCAGGGTCGTCTTGTCCTGACCGGTGCCGTGTGCGCCGGCCGAGAAGACCACGGCGTCATGGCCGCGCATCTTGCCGGCCAGGTCCTCGACCGAGTCGGCGATGAGATCACCGATCACCGGAGTCCCGCCGGCCGCCTGTACGGTCTCGCCCTGAGCGGACCTGCGGTGCATGCCGGTCACGACGTCACCGCGTTGGGTCAGGAGTGGAGTGAGGCGGCGGCCGACTCCTCCGGCGGCGCCGATCTGGAACACCTTCATGAGCTCGTCCCGTCTTTCGCGTGTGGGGTGGGTGGTGCCGGCCGCCGGTCAGGCGGCGAACACCTGGGAGTCGTCGGCGAACGCCTTGAACTCCAGTGCGTTGCCGGCCGGGTCGAGGAGGAACATCGTCCACTGCTCGCCCTTCTGACCCGCGAAACGCACGTACGGCTCGATGACGAACTCGGTGCCCGCCGCCCGCAGCCGCTCGGCAAGCTCCTGGAAGGCATCGACCGTCAGGACCAGACCGAAGTGCGGCACGGGCACGTCGTGGCCGTCGACCGGGTTGTGTATGCGCTGCGCGCGCTCCGGCGTGAGGTGCGTGACGAACTGGTGGCCGTGCAGATTCCAGTCCACCCACGTGTCCGCGCTGCGGCCCTGCTCCAGGCCCAGGATGTCGCCGTAGAAGCGACGCGCGGCGGCCAGGTCGTCGACCGGCACGGCCAGGTGAAAGCGGGGGATCGGGGGGACGAGAACGGTCATGGCACTGCCTTCCTGCCGGGGAGCGGAGCGGCCCGTGAGCGATCCTGCTCGACTTGTCCTAATGTTGACATCACGACAACGTCTGAATGTTAACATTAGGTCATTGGTGGAGGAGGTGTAATTCGGGCATGGGTGATCAGGGCAAGGTAGCCCCGGCCCGCCGCCGGGGTCTGGCCGACGAGGTCGCGGACCGCATCCGCGAGGCCATCTTCAACGGGGCCTACGCCCCGGGCGAGCAGCTGCGCGAGGTAGAGCTGTCCAGCGAGATGGATGTCAGCCGCGGCCCGGTGCGCGAGGCGCTGCGGCTGCTGGAGCGCGAGGGCCTGGTGCACTGTGCCTGGCACCGGGGCACGACGGTGACGACGCTGTCCGCCGAGGACGTGGCCGAGCTCGACAGCCTGCGTGGCGCACTGGAGGACCTCGCCGTCCGCCAGGTGATCGCCCACGCCTCGGACGAGGACCTGACGTCCATCGCGAAGACGGCAGACATGATGGATCGAGCCGGCGATGCGCACGAAATGGTGCGCCTGGACATCGCCTTCCACGACGCGGTGTTCGCCGCCGCAGGACACCAGCGCCTCGCCGACGCCTGGGACGGCATACGGTGCCAGGTCCACCTGTTCCTGCTGACCCGGATCAGCCGTAGCACCGCCGGCTACCTCGACTGCATCCCGCGCGAGCACCACGGGCTCGTCACCGCACTGCGCGCCCGGGACACCAACACCGCCCTCGACCTCTTCGCAGCACACCGTCGCCACGCCGTTGACGTGCTCGCCGGAACCACCGCCTGAGTGTCGGCAAGCGTTCGAATAACGACAGGCGCGACGGGCGTCCAATGAACCCGGACTTTCCCGGGCCCGACGGCGGCGCCGATCCAAGCAGATCCGATGGTGGCTGATGACAGGGTTTGCTGACAGTTGGAGTCGAATGCGACCCCCGACACGGGGAGTGGCATGGCCAATCCGGTCTACAAGCGGATGTCGACCGACCAGCAGTCGACCGACCCGTCAGATGGAGCGGGGTGGGCTGACCGCTGCCGCATCCAGGCGAAGGCCCGATGTCTTTCGACAGGCCGAATCAGGCGAGGTCGACGGAGAGTCGCTGGAGGGTGGTGGCGTGACCGAGCGGGCTGCCGCTTTCGACCCAGTGGCTCAGTGGAGTCGTGGCAAACAGGCCCGAGCGCGCCAGGAGTCCAGCGCCGATGACGCCTTCGGCATGGTCGAGCGATGCGGCGCGGACAGTCAAGCCGGCAGTGACGAGGCGATTGCATCGCGTGTGTACCGCCGAGGAGACGACGTCGACGAACCGGGTTCCGGTTCGAAGTACACCACCGCCAAGGACGAGCACTCCGGGATTGCAGAAGTTGACCAGATTGGCGATGACCTCCGCGACGAGGCGGGACCTCTTGTCGATCATTTCCAGGGCCAGGCTGTCCGCAACCACTGCGGCGGCACCGACGTCTCCGAGGGTGAGGGTTCCGGTCCGGCCCAGCACCTTGGTGAGGTAGGGACTTTCCTCCACCCGGCGGACGGACTCTTCGAGCATGGACCAGCCGCTCGCGACGGCCTCCAGGCAGCCGGTTCGGCCGCACCGGCAGACCGCCGATGGATCGTCGACGACGTGGGTGTGGCCGATGTCGCCGGCGGCACCGCGGTCCCCACGGAGGAGGCGTCCCCGGGTGACCAGGCCCGCCCCGATGCCTGTGCCGACCTTGATGAAGAGCATGTCTCGTTCGTCGCGCGGCGTTCCGGACGTCCATTCGCCCAGCGCCATGAGGTTCACGTCGTTGTCCACCCAGACGGGCGCGTCGTAGTGCTCGCGGAGCCAGGCCCTGACGCTGAAGCCGTCCCAGCCGGGCATGATGGGGGGAGCGACAAGGTGGCCGGAGGCGAACTCCACCGGCCCGGGCACCCCGACCCCGATCGCCCAAGGCCTGCCCAGCCCGGTCTTTCGGGCAAGGGCGGCGAACGCCGACTGGACCTGCCGCATGGTGGGTTCGGGGCCGGTCTCGACCGCCCAGTCCTCGTGATGGGAGGCGACAATCGTGCCCGAGAGGTCCATGACAGCGGCGGTGAACTCGGACGCACCGACCAGGGCGCTGTAGATGTGTCCTGCCCCGGATCCGAAGCGCAGCGTGCGGGCCTGCCGACCCCCGGACGAGGGCGCCAGCTCACCGACTTCGAGGAGCCCGAGCGAGAGTGCCTGCTCGACGCGTTGGGTGACTACTTTGCGGCTGAGGCCGGTCGCGGTGACCAGCTCCGGCCGGGTCGCGACGCGGCCGGAGCGCACGAGGTCGATGATCGTGGCAAGTGAGGTCGCTTCCTGCGTGGGCGGCTCGGACACCAGGGGAATCCCGATTGCCTGCTCCGGGAGCGGAGCGGTGCTGATCGGGACCGGGCGGCCCATGTCTTTCCCCGTTCGTCGTTCCAACGTTTACTTCTCACCGGGATGTTACGACAGGGCCGTATCGGCCCGAGCGCCGTCGCCGACTCGGCGGCCACGGTGACGACGGTCCAGAGCATTCCCGGTCCGACCGAGTACTCCGCATGGCCGGGGTAGTTGTCCGCGGACCGTGAACGTCTACCTGTTTCTGTCGCCGACCGGTGTGCTGTCCGGCCCTGCGGCCGAAGGCCCGTCGAGTACTGTCATTGGTGGGCGAAAGCCGCGTCGAAGGAGGCCGTGGGCAACTGCCACAACAAGGACCGGACGTGCTGGACGGCCTCGGCGGCTCCGCGCATCCGGTCCATTCCGGCATCTTCCCACTCCACGGAGACGGGGCCGGTGTAGCCGATCGAGGCGAGGGCGCGGAAGGCGTCCTCCCAGGGGACGTCGCCGTGCCCGGCGGAGACGAAGTCCCAGCCCCGCCGCGGGTCGCCCCATGGCAGGTGGGATCCGAGGACTCCGGACCGGCCGGTGGCGGGTCGGACACGGGTGTCTTTGCAGTCGACGTGGTAGATGCGGTCGGCGAAGTCGTTGATGAACCCGACGGTGTCGATGCCCTGCCACAGCATGTGCGAAGGATCCCAATTGAATCCGAAAGTCGGACGATGGCCGATGGCTTCCAGGGCGCGGACGCTGGTCCAGTGGTCGTAGGCGATTTCTGCGGGGTGCACTTCGTGGGCGAAGCGGACCCCTTCGTCGTCGAAGACGTCGAGGATCGGGTTCCAGCGACGGGCGAAATCGGCGTAGCCGTCGTCGATCACCGACGGGGGGACGGGCGGGAACATGGCGACGTAGGGCCAGATCTTCGAGCCGGTGAAGCCGACGACGACGTCCGCACCGAGTCTGCGGGCCACCCGGGCTGCGCGCTTCATATCCTGCGCGGCACGCTGCCGTACGCCTTCCGGCTCTCCGTTGCCCCAGGTGCTCGGCCGCAGGATCGCTTTGTGACGGAAGTCGATGGGGTCGTCGCAGACGGCCTGGCCGGTGAGGTGGTGCGAGATCGCCCAGCAGCGCAGGCCGTGCTTGTCCAGGATGTCGAGCCTGCTCTGCAGGTAAGAGGGGTCGGCCTCGGCGCGTTCCAGGTCGAGGTGGTCGCCGGACGCGGCGATTTCCAGACCGTCGTAGCCCCACTCGCTTGCCATCCGGGCGACCGTCTCGAAGGGGAGGTCTGCCCACTGCCCGGTGAACAGGGTGACGGGCTGGCGGGAGACTGGTTGCTGTGAGGTCGTCATGTCATCTGCTCCTGGTGGTCGGTCGGAACTTCGATCCAGGTTCCGGAGGCGGCCGAGGCCAGGACTGCCTCGGTGATCCGGGCGGCGCGCAGGCCGTCGGCGAAGCGGGGAAGCCGGTCGACGGACTCTCCACGGAGCGCGGCGTAGGTGTCGGCGATGAAGTCGGTGAAGCACTCGTAGTAGCCCTGGGGGTGGCCCGCGGGCAGCGCTCCCCGTGGAGCAGGCGGGTATCCGGGGCGTCCTGGATCGCGGGCCACCGTCCGGTTCGCTTCCCGGCCGCCGATCCAGAGAGTCTCCGGGGTTTCCTGCCGGAATCCGTAGCTGGCGTCCGGCCCGTCGAAGGAGAAGGACAGGGCGTTCTTGCGGCCAGCGCTCGCCTGGCTGATCACGACACTGCCCAGAGCGCCGGTGTCAGTGGTGAAGGTGACGGTCGCACCGTCCTCGGTGGTGACCGGAACGAGAGCGCCGTCGGGACCGGGCCGGGCCGATGCGGAACGGCCGAACTGGGCGTTCACGCGGACGATGCGCTGGCCGGTGACGAATTCCGCCAGGTCGCACCAGTGGACGCCGATGTCGGCGAACGCGCGGCTGGGTCCGCCGACGTGCGCCTCGACCCGCCAGTTCGTGGCGCCCGGGTCTGCCAGCCAGTCCTGCAGATAGCTGCCGTGCAGCAGCCAGGGTGGTGTCGCGCCCGGGGCCTGGATCCGTGCCCGCGCTTCCTGGACGGAGGCGTAGTAGCGGTAGACGAACGGCACGGTGGCGATCAGTCCGCTTTGGGCGGCCAGGGTTGTCAGGGCGGCCGCGGTGGCCGCGTCCGTGGCGAGTGGCTTCTCGCACACCACGGAGCATCCCGCCTTCAACGCCGCCCGGACGAAGTCGGCGTGAAGGGCGTTGGGCGTGCAGACGTGCACGACATCCACTCCCGACTCGAACGCGGCGTCCAGGGAGCCGAGACCCGACGCTGCCCCGAACGCTTCGGCACCTGCTCGCCCCTTCTGCGGGCTGGAGCCGACGACGGCGACCAGGTCACCGCCGGCGGCGATGATCGAACGCGAGTGAACTGCTCCCATGAAGCCGGTTCCGACGACGGCAGCGCGCACTGTGCGCATGAGACCTCGCTTCTCGTGTGGCTGTTCGGGGCGGGCGGACGTCAGCGCCTGCGAGCGTCGTTCTCCAGGGACCTCAGCAGGGCATGCTGGCGGCGGACCTGTTCGAGCGAGCGGTAGGGGACGCGATCGCCCTCGTACTCACTGGAGAGGTAGCCGGTGTAGCCGTGCTCGACGAGTGTCGTGATGATCTCCTGCCACGGGATGTGCGGGTCGCTGAGTTCGTCGGTGATGTCGAAGAACTTCGCCTGGATGAAGGCGACATACGGCAGTACCGCCACCAGATCGGCCATCGGTACGGCCAGCGGTCGGCGCCAACCGGCCTCCTGGGCCTCCTCGTCGAGCCCCGCGTGGTGCGCGTCGGTCGCGGCGCGCTGGAAGATGCCGGTGTCGATCAGCAGCCGGAAATGGTCGGTCCCTGTGCGTTCGATGAACGCGAGGTAGTCGTCGACGACCTCGTGCCTGATCGGGGTCGGCGCATGAATTTCGGGGCAGATGACGACGCCGAGTTCGGCAGCACGGTCCAGGACGCGTTCGATGACCTTTTCCCAGATGGGATGCGGCTTGAGCTCCATCGAGACCACGCCGATCTTGGGGCGCAGGGTGGTGAAGCCGAGGGTCGAGGCCAGGTCCAGGTCCCGGCGCAGGATGGTGACCCCCTCGTCGACGGTCAGGTCGCGGTCCTGCCACATCCGCGAGTCGATCCAGGAGCCGTAGTTGGTGGCGGTCAGCTGGTGGCGTTCCAGGCCGGCGTGCCAGTCGTCGATCCATTGTGTGCTCGGCGTGGGATAGCCGCTGATGTTCCCCTCGCCGAGGATCTCGATGCCACTCGCGCCGAGGTCGGCGATCTCGGCCATGGCGTCGTCGAGGGTGAGCAGGGTGTACATGTCTCCGGTGTAGCTGTACAGGGAGACGCCGTACTTCAGGGTGTCGTGCCCGCTTGTCACAGGAGGGTGACCTTTCGCTCGGCGTGGAAGACCGAAGGCTGGAACTCGGCCGGGATGTACGGGGCCTGGAGGGCGATGTCGACCTCCAGCAGGTGCACACCCGCGGGCAGGCCGCCGGGGTGCGGGACGGTGATCGTGGCCGGCTCGTCGAGCTGCCAGCGCACATCGGTCGAGGTGCGCAGTTCGGCGCAGGTGAAGTCACGGCCCTGCAAGGTCCACCGGGGTGTCTCCCGGTCCCAGACGAGATCGCCGACCCGAACCTCGACGCCCTCGATGAGGCTGCCCCACAGGCCGCGATAGTTGGGCATACGGAGTCGGAACTGGAACCCGATGGTCTCTCCGTCGGCGACGACGTTGCGCACGCCGCGGTTTTGGATGATGTCCCGGTCCAACATGGGGTCCTCCGGTGGAAGGGGAAGGGATGAGAGGAGTCAGCGTTCGGCATCGGCGATGCTGCGTGCGCCGCCGATGGCAAGGGCGACCGCGGTCAGCGTGGGATTGCAGGCCGTGGCGGTGGGGATGACACCGTTGCCTGCCACGAACAGGCCACGCACCCCCCACACCTGGCTGGTCGGATCGCAGACCGAGGTGCCGTCATCGGTGGCGCCCATCCTGACGGTGCCCTGGTAGTGCAGCGAGGCGCCCGCCGGGAAGATCAGGGGCGGGGTGTCGTCGAGCGGCTCGCCGAGGGCGGCCGCAGCACGCAGGATCTCCGTTCGGGCGTCCGCGATGGCGGCGTGGTCCGCCTCGGTGAGCCGGTAGTGGATTTCCATCGCGGGCATGCCGTACCCGTCCGGCTCGTCGTCCCGGAAGGCGACCCGGTCTTCCGCCCGGAGGTCCTTGGCGCAGAACCAGCCGAGCCCGACCACCGATCCGGGCACCAGGTTCTCGTCGGCCAGGGGAACCGGTGAGGCATCGAGCTGCATGACCTGGCCGTGGAAGGGGTGGCTGTCGGTGAAGGGCACCCAGGTGACGCCACTGCTGGCCGTGACGCCCCCGCCATCGTCCTGTGTCGTGGGGCGGTCGGGCAGATCGCGCATCCGTACGGCGTACACGATCTGGGGCTGGTCGTTGAGGTAGCGGCCCAGAGCGGCGGGGCGTACTTCGGATGCGTGCAGCAGCTGCGGAGTACGCAGACTGTCGCCGGCCACCACGACGTAGCGCGCCGCAATGTCGTGGTCAGTGCCCGTGCGCTGGTCACGGACCCGCACCCCGCGTACGGCCGTCCCCTCCTCGGCGAGCAGGACACGGGTCACCAGCGCTTCGGCGAACAGCGAGAAGCGGGGATTGGCCCGGGTGGCGTCGCCGAATACCACGTCCGCACCGCACCACAGGAGCCGTCCGTCGGGCGTGCGCTGCACGGCAATCGGCATTGGCTGTACTTGCCGGTCGCCGGCGCGGTCGTGGTCGAGGGCGACCGAGAGCCGTTTGCGGACCGTGTTGGCGAACGGGGCATCCGCCAGCACCTTGCCCGTGACGCCGAGCAGCCGCTCGGCCTCGTCCAGCAGGGCGGACAGCTCTGGCAGGAAAGGAATGATCTCGCTGTCTCCCGGGCGGGGGCACGCCCCCGTCCAGTGCGCCCCCATTCCGCCCACGTTGCTGGACATCGCGGCGGCCGGCAATCCGTCCTCGCCGTCCTGCTGCCACCCCTCCTCCAGCAGGAAGGTGCCCGGACGCTGCAGCCTTCGCTGGTCGCTGGCGTAGCCATCCATCGTGTCGGTCGACTGGGCCTCGACGAACGGGTGTGGGCCCTCGGAGGCGCGCTGCGCCGCCGCCCGCCGCTCGGCGTCCTCGATGTTCTTCACATGGGCGCCCGGCGGATCGCTGATCAGCGGTCCCACCTCGAAGGCGGCAACTGTCAGCTGGGGGGCTAGTTCGCTGAGCACCCGGGCGTAGGCGGCCCCCGCCGGACCGCTGCCGACGATCGCCACATCGACCTCGTCAGGAAACCTGGCTCCCCCCTCGGAGGCGGTGCTCTCGGCGGTATTGGCGGAACGGGGCATCCGGGGCCTCCTCGGGCGCCGCATGACGTGCGGGCACCTGTTCTCAGAAACGGTTACGTCGACGCAGCAGACACACTTCCGCGCCGCGTGCTCGACCGATGCTCAACTTAGGTGCCTGTGGCACCAAAGACAACCCGTTGGGTTCTCGAACAGGAAAAGAAGGCGCTACAGAGGTCTTGTTCAGAGCATTGACTTAGGTTCCGTCAGGTCACAAGATGCGCCAGAAGCCGTCCAGGCAATGACGCTGACGTGAGGACTCGACGATGAGCACCAGGCAGCCCGGCGCGCCGGGCAAGGGCCCGCTAGGACCGAAGTCGGCCGCTGAAGGCGGCACCGCCGTTGTACCGCTCGACCCAGCGGATGACCCGCGGGCCGTACGCCGGAGTGAACGAGCGGCTTTCGTGCTGGGCGACGTGGCGTCCAACCTGACATGGACCACGATCTCCAGCTACTTGCTCTTCTTCTACACCGACGTCGCCGGGATCGTGGCCGGGGCTGCGGGCACTCTGATGCTGATCGCGCGCCTGCTCGACGCCCTCTTCGACCCGACGGTCGGACTGGTCCTGGACCGCACCGCCTCGCGGTGGGGGCGCGCCAGGCCCTACCTGTTTGTCGGGGCGCCGCTGCTCAGCGTCCTGACCCTGCTGACGTTCCTCACTCCAGGGGGCGGCGGCACGGCCGCGCTGATCTACGCCTACGCGACGTTCGTCCTCGTCGGCCTGGCGTACTCGCTGGTCAATGTCCCCTACGGCGCGCTCATGGCCATGACGACCCGCGATTCCGGAACGCGGATGCAGTTGGCCGGCATGCGTTCGTTCGGAGTCGGCATCGGCCTGATCGTGGTCTCCACGGCGACCCAGCCGCTGATCAACCTGTTCGGCGGCTCGTCGACGTCCCGGTCGGGATTCGCCTGGACGGCCGGCCTGTACGCGGTGATCGGCATGGTCCTGTTCTGGGCCGTCTTCTCCCTCGTCAAAGAGCGTGTGCCCGCCGCGCCCGTGGTCGAGGACCGGGCAGGTATCACGGACTCGATCAAGGCCCTGGCCGGGAACACGCCGTGGCTCACCGTGTTCATCTTCTCCATCCTGTCCTTCGCCCGGCTCGGCGTCATCACCGGCGGCGCCGTGTACTTCGCCTTGCATGTGCTGGACAAGCCCGCAGCCGTCTCGATCATTCTGCTGGCCTTCTCCTTGTCCGCAGTGCTCGGTTCCCTGGTCACCGCGCGGGTTCTTCGAGCGCTCGGGCACCGCCGAGGGATCTTGCTGGGCCTCGTCACCTGCATCGCCCTCTCCGTCCCCCTGTTCTTCCTGCGCGATGACCTCGTTGCCTTCACCGTGGTCTTTTTCGTGGCCAACCTCGTCGGCGGGCTGGGATTCGTCGCAGTCCCCGCGCTCGTGGCGGACACGACTGAGTGGCATGAATGGCGCAGCGGTCGCCGCGACGAGGGCCTGTTGTTCGCCGGCTACAGCATGAGCACCAAGATCGGTGCCGCACTGGGTTCGGCCTGTCTTGCCTGGGGCTTGGCGGGTATCGACTACCGGCCCGACGCGGTCACCCCACAGGTGAGCGAGGGCATCGGCCTGCTCTTCATCGGCCTGCCCGCTCTGATCGCAGCCCTGCAGGCCGCAGTGATCGCGACGTACCGCCTGGAGGCGAAACTGCCCGGCATCAAGGCCGACCTCCACCTCCGCAAGAAGCGGTAGTACTGACAGCCCACCCCGTTGGACCGCCGTGCGGCCACCGGCTGGTATGCGCCCGGCGACCGGCATGAGAAGCTCACCGGCCGCAGCCGACAGGCCGGCCCCACCACCGGTCACAGCTTCGACACCGGGCGAGCAGCAACCACCTGTGAGGCCTCCCTCGCCTCCGGCTCCGGTTCGGCGGCTGCCACTCGAAACTCTTGGCCCTGGCAACGAGCGACCTCGCCGGCGTACGACCGCCTGCACAGGCGACCTTGACTTCAGATGACGTGCGAGACGGGCGGTCCCTGGCAGTGCCTCGCCCCCCGTCCCACCTCGACCTCTCCAGGAGAAGCCGCTGTGAGTACACCTCTGTCTCGACGCCGAATGCTCCGCTGGGCAGCCGGAAGCGCAGTGATGAACCTCAGCGCACAGCTGCTGCCAGGAACTACGGCCCACGCCGCGGCGCCGCGTAAAACGTTGCCCGTCACCAAGGGCCTTCGCCGAGACCTGGCCGCATCACCCGCGGCGGTCCGCCCCAAGTTCCGCTGGTGGTGGGCTCCGCCCTACGGGAAGGAAGGCTTCGAAGAGGAGGTGGCGGCCTTTGCCGACGCGGGCTTCGGAACCGTGGAGATCGCCTTCAACGAGGAAGGATGGGCCACACCGAGCCAGCGGCAGACGCTGCGGACGGTACTGCAGCACGCTGAGCGTGCCGGAATCAAGGTCGACTTGACGCTGGGGGCGGCCTGGCCCGTGACAACCCCCAACACCTCGAAGAACCGGCTGTCCCAGCAGGAGCTGATCTACGGCCGCCACGACCTCGAAGGCGAAGGCCGGTTCCATGGCCCTGTCCCAAGGCCCCTGGACGACGCGGGCACCACCCGCAACGCGAAGCTGATCGCCGTCACCGCCGCCCGGGTGCTGAGCCCAGGACCGGCCGTCACCGAGGTCGGCACTCCGCCGGCATCCACCACGGTGCTCGATCCCGACAGCCTTGTCGACCTGACCGCTCTGGTACGAGACGGCGTCCTCGACTGGACCGCGCCGACCGGCCCACACGTGCTGTTCGCCTTCTGGCAACGCAACTCCGCCCAGGACATCAGTGACGTGCTCAATGCCGAGAGCGTCGCCGCTGTCACCGACTACATCGAGCGCGAACAGATCGGCAGGGAGAACCTCGCAGCGCTCCGGTCGGTCGGGAACCACTTCTTCGAGGACTCCCTCGAATGTGAGACGACCCTGTTCTGGACCTGGAAACTGCTCGAGGAGTTCCAGGCTCGCCGCGGTTACGACCTCGTACCGTACCTGCCGTTGGTGTTCGTCCAGGGCAGGGACGGCTACTGGGTGCCGGACCCTCTACCGCGACCCGACTTCGACCTGCCACAGGAAGCGGGCGAGCGCGTCCGTCGCGACTTCTACCGGACGCTGACGGACCTCTACGTCCACCAGCACCTCCTGCCCCTGCAGCGATGGGCTTCGACACTGGGCATGCGCTTTCGCAGCCAGGTCGCTTTCGGCAACACCTTCGACGCCATCAGAAGCGCACGGGAATTGGCGCGCTCGGGCGGTGTAGTCGATGACGAGACCCTGAACGCCGGTGACTTCTGGCCACTGAACAACGAGAACCTCGCCTTCACCCTGGACCACTACCGCTCGCTCGCCGGCGGCTCGCACCAGGGCGGCGGCAACCAGGTATCTCTGGAGACCGGCGCCGAGATGCTGCGTGCGAACAAGGAATGGCTGAGCGACTACAAGAATTTCGTGGACAAGGCATGGGCCTGCGGCATCACCCGCCCGGTCATCCACGGCTACGGGCACCAGAGCCCCGACTCACCGTGGCCAGGGTGGGACAGGTTCGGCGGTCTGACCTCGGAGAGCTGGAACCACCGCACGTTTCCGCAATGGGACATGTGGAAGCCCCTGGCGAACTACTGGGCCCGCGGAGCTCTCCTGCTGGAACTGGGCCGGGCCCGTGTCGACCTCGCCGTCTACCGCGACGGCTTCCTCACCACCGCAGCCCGCGCAGGCTGGCAGCAGTTCGTACTGGGCGACGCCTCCGAGGAAGACCTTGCCAAGGCCGAGCGGCCAACCGCGTTCTTCGACTCCGTCGCAATCGAGAACGCCGGCTACTCCCTCGAGTTCATCGACCCTCTGGGAATCACCGATGCCGCAGCGCAGGGCAACGGGATGCTCTACCCGCAGGGCCCTCGCTACCGCGCACTGATTGTCGACGAGCGTGCATTGCCAGGCAACGTCGCACAAGCTCTTCTTCGCCATGTCCGTCGCGGTCTCGCCGTGGTGTTCGTCGGCTCCCTGCCGCAACGCGGAACCGGGAACACCGACGCCGGGACCGAGGACCACGTGGTCCGGGAGTCCGTCCGGCAGATCATGCGGTCGGGACGCGCCCTCCGGGCGGCCGAACCGTCCGATGTCCTTGCCGCCCTGAACTCTCTCAAGATACGCCCGGCCGCCGCCTGGGACCGTCAGGTGCCGGTGTACTCCCAACGGCGCGATCTCGGCGACACCGAGCTGTTCTACCTGTGGAACGCCGGGCAGAACAGCGAGTCCTTCACCGCATCCTTCGCGGTCGACGCGGGCGCTCCACAGGTGATCGATCTGTGGACCGGCAAGACAACCGATTGTGCTCAGTACAGCCAGGACCAGGGCCGTACCCGGATGACGCTGACCCTGGAACCGGGCGAGACACTCATGCTCATGTTCGGTGGGGCGTCATACCTGCACGCGGTGGACGGTTCAGCCCACCTCTTCGCAACAGAGCATGGCCAGCTCGAGGCACGAGAGACCTCCCCGGGAGCGCGGCACGTCCGTCTCAGCGACGGCAGCGCCAGATCGTTCACGGTCCCTGCACTTCCCGATGCGCGCAGCCCCGAATCCTGGCACCTGCGGGTCGAGGAAGCCGCCCCTCACGGCACCGTCGTCCACGGGGTCCGCCTGGACACTCTCAAGGACTGGCGCGAGATCGAGGCTCTCGCGTCGGTGTCCGGCCGGGGAAGATATACCGCGGCGGTGCACATACCGGGAACCTGGCTTGAGGCGTCCCGCGGCGTTCGTCTCGAACTCGGTGAGGTCCACGGTTCGATCCAGGTCCAAGTGAACGGCTCCCTGGTGACCCCTGGCATCCTGCCGACATCAATGGATGTGACGGAACTGCTGCGGCCGGGAACCAACCACCTGACCGTGGACCTGACGACCACCCTGCGAAACGAACTAGTAAGAGTCGCCCGCCAGAGCAGCGCGGAAAACCTTGCGCTCTACGCGAAGTACCCCAGTACACAGCCCTACGGGCTGCTCGGCCCGGTCAGGCTGCTGCCCTACGCCAGAGTGAAGGTCGCACCATCTACGACGTCCCGCATGCGCTCGCGGTGAGCACCGCAGAAGCGTTCGCTGAACCGCGGTAGGCCAGACAGCACCAGCTGCAGAGCCGGTAGCCGCACTAGCCCGCCGCCCGCGGAAGCTCTCCACGGGCGGCGGGCTCAGTGGTGCACAACCGACAGCGGCCGGGGCATGTTGCGATCAGCGGCCGCGCCTGATCCAGTCGCCGAGGCGCGGTGCCTGGTCATCATGCACCAAGGGCCCGGTCGATCCCCACCGCAACCCCGTCTACCTCCCCGGCCTCTACACCGCCAGCCCGACTGGGGCGATCCGGTCCGTAACACCGTCGCCGCTGTTGCGGACGGGCGTCGGGACGGTGCTGGATGACCAGGCGATGAACGAGTCGGTGGAGGAGTCGTCGGCGGTCGGCGAGCCGTTTGGCGGGTGCTGGCGCGATCACGAGGTGAGGCTGCACCGGAGGGGAGTGAAGGGGTGCGAGCATCCTGCGGCGCGGCGGCTGAGTCTCCCGTTCGAGCCCCCAGCGCTCCCGGGGCGGCCGGACCTGATGCTGTCGGTGACAGCCGAGCCCGTCAGCGAGTCGGCGCGCCGCGTGCGGCTGCTGTCCGACGGGGACGATGCGCATCCCACGCTGGCTGTGCCCACAGCTGTGAGCTGACCTGCTGGTTTTGGGCGGGCCCTGAGCACGTCAGGAGCGGGCTGGGTCGTCCTTGTGTTCCTGGTCAGTAGCGGCCCAGGAGGCGAGCAGGCGCAGGGCGTCGTGCTCGGGTGTACCGGGTTCGGCGCTGTAGGCGGTCAGGGTGAGGCCGGGCTGTGCGGGCAGTTCCATGGCGTCGAAGTCGAGGGTGATCTCGCCGATCACCGGGTGGCGGAAGGGTTTGCGGCCGGTGTGGTGCAGGCGCACGTTGTGTTTCGCCCAGGCCGTGCGGAACTCGTCGCTGCGGGTGACCAGCTCGCCGATCAGTCCGGTCAGCTCGGCGTCGCCCGGGGCGCGGCCGGCTTCGGTGCGCAGCAGCGAGACGGTGGTGTTGACGGCGGCGTTCCAGTCGGGGAAGAAGTCGCGGCTGGTGGGGTCGAGGAACTGGAAGCGGGCGATGTTCACGGGGCGTGCCTGGCTGGTGAAAAGGGGGGCGTAGAGGGCGCGGCCGAGCGGGTTGACCGCGAGGATGTCGAGGCGTCCGTTGCGGATGAAGGCCGGGGCGTCGGTCATGGAGTGCAGGATGCGGGTGAGGCTGGCGGGAACGGGGGTCTTGGTCCTGCGCGGGGTGCGGCGGGCCGGGCGGTGGCGCTGGGCGGCGGCCAGGTCGTGGAGGTGGGCGCGTTCGGCCTCGTCGAGCTGGAGGGCTCGGCTGAGGGCGTCGAGGACTTCCTCCGAGGCGCCCGCGAGCCGGCCGCGTTCCAGGCGGGTGTAGTAGTCGATGCTGACACCGGCGAGCAGGGCGACTTCCTCCCGGCGCAGCCCGGGGACGCGGCGGTTGCCGCCGCCGAAGGCGGGCAGCCCGGCCTGCTGCGGGGTGATCTTGGCGCGGCGGGTGGCGAGGAACTCGCGGATCTCGTGGGCGGTGTCCATGCCGTCCAGGCTAGGCGCGGTGGAGCAGGGCTGGGGGGTTCTGTCAGTACCTGTAACGGCAGTGCCTTCCGCACGGCTGTGAGCTGCGGTTTCCTCGATGGTGGCAGTGGATGTGGCTGCGGTCCGCGAAGGGTGGGAACCCGTCTGCGGATGCCGTCGGGACCGGCAGGGCCGACGGTGAGAAGTGCCGCATCCCGTGTTCGAATGATCGTAGGGAGTCCCCTCATGGCGAAGCAGTCCGCACCCCAGGAGCTGGCCGGTATCGCGCCGAAGCTGGTCGAGATCACCAACGAGGTCCTGTTCCAGGACGTGTGGGAGCGGCTCGGGCTGTCGCCGCGGGACCGCAGCCTGGTCACCGTGAGTGTGCTGGCCGCCCTCTACCGCAGCGAGCAACTGCCCTACCACCTGGGTGTGGCCCTGGACAACGGGCTCACGGTGGAGGAGCTGTCCGAGGCGATCACGCACCTGGCCTTCTACGCAGGGTGGCCCAATGCCATGACCGCGATCACGCAGCTCAAGAAGATCGCCGACGAGCGGGCCGCCTGATCACCGGCGCGACCCGCGCAACGATGCCCCGCACGGTCAGCGGGGCGTGTCGAAATCAACGGAGAGAACGAGATGTCCGTCAACGGATTTGATCAGATCTTCCCCCTCGGGGAGAAGAACGACGCCTTCGCGCAGTACTTCATCGGCCAGAGCTACCTGGCTCCGCTCGCCTCGGGGAGCGTTCCCGTCAGCAACGTCTCCTTCGAGCCGGGCTGCCGCAACAACTGGCACATCCACCACGGCACGGGCGGCGGCGGTGACCAGATCCTGCTGTGCACGGCGGGCAGCGGCTGGTACCAGGCCGAGGGCGAGGACCCCGTCAGCATGGAGCCGGGAACGGTGGTCCGCGTTCCGGCGGGCACGAAGCACTGGCACGGCGCGAAGGCCGACTCGTGGTTCTCCCACGTCGCCTTCATCACGCCGGGCGAGGACGTCAGCAACGAATGGCTTGAGCCCGTAACCGACGAGGTGTACTGCAAGCTGCCGAAGAACGGAGCGACCGCATGACCATCCTGGACGAGACCTACACGCTGGCAGGCGGCGTCGAGATTCCCAGGCTGGGGCTCGGTACCTGGTTCATCGACGACGACCAGGCGGCCGAGGCGGTCCGCACGGCCGTGGAGATCGGCTACCGCAACATCGACACCGCCCAGGCCTACGGAAACGAGCGCGGCGTCGGCGAGGGCGTGCGCACCGCCGCAGTACCCCGCGACGAGCTGTTCGTCTCGACCAAGCTCGCCGCGGAGATCAAGGACTACGACCAAGCGGTCGCCGCGATCGACGGCTCTCTCGCCACGCTGGGCCTGGACCACATCGACCTGATGATGATCCACAGCCCGCAGCCGTGGGACGACTTCCGGGGCGGCGACTACGCCGAGGGCAACCGCGAGGCATGGCGTGCCCTGGAGGAAGCCCACCGGGCCGGCAAGATCCGGTCCATCGGCGTCTCCAACTTCCGGCAGCGCGATCTGGAGAACATCCTGCGGGGCGCGACCGTCGTCCCGCACGTGAACCAGCTGCTCGTGCACGCCGGGAACACCCCCTCCGACCTCCTGGCCTACTGCGAGAGCAAGCAGATCCTCGTCGAGGCGTACTCTCCGATCGCCCACGGCGCGATCCTGAAGAACGCCGAAGTCCAGGCGATGGCAGAGAAGTACGGCGTGTCCGTCCCCCAGCTGTGCATCCGCTACACCCTTCAGCTGGGCACCGTGTCGCTGCCCAAGACGGCGAACCCCGAGCACATGCGCTCCAACGCTGAGGTCGACTTCCAGATCTCCGACGACGACATGGACGCCCTGCGGGACCTGCGCGACGTGGACTACGGCGAGCACAGCGCCTTCCCCGTCTACAGCGGCAAGTGACACCGGACGAGAGCCACCTGGAGCCGGCACGGGTTCGGCCATGACGCACCGAGCCGGACGCATCCGCGCCGAGGTGCCAATGCGGGAGCCGCGCGGATCGGATTCGTGATCACACAGCGCCCCGGCCTCCTCATCCACACCTCCTGAAAGGCTCACCATGACCACGTTCGCACTGGTCGGCGCAGGACCCGGTCTGGGTCTGGCCGCCGCCCGCCGCTTCGGCAAGGCGGGGCACACCGTCGCACTCCTGGCCCGCGACCGGGGGCACCTCGATGACCTGGTGGTCGCGCTGGACGGCGACGGAATCCGGGCCCCGCGGCTACAGTGCCGATGTCCTCAACCCCGACGCGCTGGCCGGCGCCCTGCGCACGGCTGCCGAAGACCTGGGGCCGATCGAGATCCTGCAATACAGCCCCGTGCCACGGCCCGACTTCATGAAGCCCGTGCTGGAGACCACAGCCGCCGACTTGGACGCCTCGCTGGCGTTCTCCGTGAAAGCCCCGGTCACCTGCGTGAACGTGGTCCTGCCGGGGATGCGGGACCTCGGTCGGGGCACGCTGCTGTTCGTCAACGGCGGCAGCGCCGTACGCCCCAAGGGCAGCGTAGCCGGAACTTCGATCGCGTTCGCCGGCGAGAGCGCCTACGCACACCTGCTCCACACCGCGCTCGCGCCGGAGGACATCCACGTCACTCAGCTGATCGTCCCCGGAGCGATCAGCCCTGACTCCGCGACCTCCAGCCCCGAGGTCCTGGCCGAGCGGCTGTACGGCCTGCACACCGCCCGCGACGGCTTCCGACACTACGCCGAGCCCATGCCCGACCCGCAGGACAGCACCCCATGACTTCCACCCTCCGCCGGGCCCTGACGACCACCGCCATTGCCGGCGCGCTGCTGCCGGCCGCGACCGCCTGCTCCGACGGCTCAGCCGAGCAGGCCCCCGCCACCGGCTCCGCATCGTCGTCCGCCCCGGCCTCCGCACAGACTTCGGCATCAGCGAGTCCGACCGGCTCAGACAGGAACGCTCCAATGGACATCCGCGTCACCCTCGACGGCCGGCCCGTCGGCGCGACCCTGAACGACAGCCCCGCCGCCCGCGACTTCGTCTCCCTGCTCCCGCTCCACCTGGACCTGGAGGACTTCCACAGAACCGAGCGGATCGCCGACCCGCCGCGCAAGCTGACCACCGACAACGCCCCCGAACCGCAAGCACCCAAGACCGGGGACCTCACCTACTACGCCCCGTGGGGCAACCTCGCCATCTTCTACAAGGATGGCCCCTCCGCCTCCGAGGACCTGCTGATCCTCGGCCACATCGACGCCGATGCCCGCCAACTGTCCCAGGCGGACCGCATCACCATCGAGGCCGCCTCCTGACCCCGACCACTACTCCTCTCGTATGGGAAGAAGCACTTCGCCCTCGCCCTCAGCGGAACAGGCAGCCCCACGTGCATCGTCGCCCAGCGCGCCCAGACCACCGAGCAGCCTGCGGGGCAGACGCCGGCGGCAACCTCGCACCGAACAACGTCCGCCCCGCACGACCTCGTTGGGAGAAACCCTGATGAACCCCACCTACGACTTCACCGGCAAGGTCGCCTTCATCACCGGCGCCGGCTCCGGCATGGGCCTGGCCACAGCCCGCGCCTTCGCCGCCTCGGGAGCCGCCGTCGCCCTCGCCGACATCGACGCGGACGCCGTCAACGCCGCCGCCAAGCAGCTTGCCGACGACGGCCACCAGGCCCTTGCCCTGGTCTGCGACGTCGCCGACGAGAACCAGATCGCGGCAGCCGTCGACCGCACCGTGGAGACCTTCGGACGCCTCGACATGGCCTACAACAACGCCGGCATCATGCCCCCGCCCACCGACGCGGCCGACGAGATCGCCGAACAGTTCGACCGCGTCCAGAACATCAACCTGCGCGGCATCTGGGCGTCCATGAAGCACGAGCTGCGCCACATGCGCGACCAGGGCAGCGGCACCATCGTCAACTGCTCAAGTCTCGGCGGCCTCGTCGGCAACCCCGGCCGCGCCGCCTACCACGCCACCAAGCACGGCGTGCTCGGCCTGACCAAGAGCACCGCCCTCGAATACGGCTCCCGCGGCGTCCGCGTCAACGCCGTCTGTCCCGGCACCATCAGCACCCCCATGGTCGACGCCATGATCGAAGGCGGAGAACTCAACCGCGACCAGGCCGAAGCCGGGCAGGCCATCGACCGCCTCGGCACCGCCGACGAGATCGCCCAGGCCGTCCTGTGGCTGTGCAGCGACGGCGCCAGCTACGTCACCGGCATCGCTCTCCCCGTCGACGGCGGCTACACCGCCCAGTGACGTCGCTGGCCGGAAGAGCGAGGCAAAGTCCCGTAAATGATCTTTGCTGAGCCGGGGACACGGATGCTGTCGGGCGGGTGGTTTGCTCAGCCCGTCAGGGCGAGGTTGTGCAGGCGTGCGATGTCGAGTATCGCGTGGTGCACACCGTCGCCCTTGAGGCGGCAGTCGCGCAGGATCTTCCAGCCCTTCATACGGGCGAAAGCATGCTCAACGCGTGCGCGAACTCGCTTGTGGGAGCGGTTGTGTTCCCGCTTCCAGCCCGGGAGTTCGACCTGACCTTCCGCGCGGCGGTGCGGCATTACCAGGCCGGTGCCGGGGTAGCCGCCGTCGGCGATGGTCGTCGTGGTGCCGACGGCGTCCTTCGCGCCGGACTCCGCCCACGCCTTGCAGTCGTTGCGGTTGCCGGGCAGCGGCCGGCCGACCACGATGACGAGCCGGGTGTCGGCGTCGATGACGATCTGGTGGTTGGTCGAGTGGCGGTAGTTCTTCGACTGCTCGGCCATCGTGTGGTCGCGGGTGGGCACGAGGGTGCCGTCCACGATGAGCACGGTGTCCTTCGCGAACCGCTTGCGCGGCTGAAGCGCGAGCTTGGGGCCTAGGTGATCGATGATGCGGTCGGCAGCCGACTTGGAGACGCCGAAGAGCGGAGCGAGCCGGCGCAGCGTCAAGTTCGTGCGCCAGTAAGCGGTGACCAGCAGAACCCGGCCCTTCAGGGGCAGGCTCCACGGACGTCCGAGCCGTGCCTCGTTCGCGGTCTCGCGGCGCACCAGGGTCACCAACTTGCCGAAGCAGCGCGGGCTCAGCCCGCTGAAAGGGGCTGTCCAGGACGGCTCCGACGCCGTGATCACACCAGCCACGCCAAGACCATCTCAGCCGTGACCAGGCATTATAGGACAACCAACCCTTAGGGTATGCAGCATGACGCTGCAACTTGTTCAGGTGAACCTCAAGGCCCGGGACGACTCGGCGCTCGGCCAGTTCTGGGCGGAGGCGCTCGGCTGGGGTGTTTCCAGCGAAGGCCCTGGAGTCACCAACCTGGAACCCGTGGGCTTCGACTGGCCGGACCCGTCCGCCGTCTGCGTCGATCTCGTCCGCGTCCCGGACCCGGAGACGGTGAAGTACCGCGTGCACATCGAACTCGCTACCACCTCCGACGCCCATCAGGCGGAGTTGGTAGCACGCCTGAAAGACCTCGGGGCGACGCCCGTCGACGTGGGCCAGGGCGACGTGCCGCGGACGATGTTGGCCGACCCGGAAGGCAACGTGTTCAGCGTCCTGGAGCCCCGAGAGCTCTACCGGGACACCGGGCCCATAGCCGCCGTGGTCGTCGACTGCGCCGACCCACGGGCCATGGTCCGGTTCTGGGGCGAGGCGATCGACTGGACCGTCCATGAGCTGACCGACGACCGCGCCCTGCTGCGCTCCGTCAAGCACGTCGGGCCGTACCTGGAGTTTCGCCGCACGCCGGATGACAAGGTCGTATGGAGCCGCGTCCATCTCGACGTGATGTCCGACCCTGTCGAGGATCAGGCGAAGGAGGTCGCCCGGCTCGAAGGTCTCGGCGCGACACGGGCCGATGTGGGTCAGGGTGACGTCTCCTGGGTCGTCCTCGCCGACCCGGAGGGCAACAAGTTCTGCGTCCTCGGCCGGGGCTGACGCGGAGCTCCGTCCGCTCCCGCGCGGCGGTGCGCACCGCCGCGCGGAAGGCCAGGCCGAACTCCCGGGCTGGAAACGGGAACACAACCGCTCCCACAAGCGAGTTCGCGCACGCGTTGAGCATACTTTCGCCCGTATGAAGGGCTGGAAGATCCTGCGCGACTGCCGCCTCAAGGACGACGGTGTGCACCACGCGATACTCGCCATCGCACGCCTGCACAACCCCGCCCTGACGGGCTGAGCAAACCACCCGCCCGACAGCATCCGTGTCCCCGGCTCAGCAAAGATCATTTACGGGACAACCCTTAGTGGGCGATCTCTTCGGGTGTTTTCCACGATGGGGCGAGACGTTCCTTCACGGTCTCACTGCGATTGAATCCTTGGAGTGGAGGAGTAGGGAGAATCATGATGTGGTGGAGGTATCGCCTGATTATCGCACGTCGTTGATGTAGCGTACCTCCTTCCCAATTCTGGATGAGTTGATCGATTGAGATGTTGGGAGGTGGGTTGCCTTCCAGCTCTTCTATCTGTGTGCGAGCCCTGGATATCTTCCGGTTCAGCCCGGAGAGCATCGCGAAGTAGTCCTCTTCGGACAGGTCCGTCTCATGAAGGGCTCCGCTGGACCAGCGTTGAATGAGATCGCTTTTCCGAGCGAGGTCTTGGTCCACACGTGCCTGCAGGGCCGTCATGGCGTCAGCAGTGCTCTCCTGGTTGTCTGCCGCAGTTCGGAGCTGCTTGCGCAGGAAGGCGCTGATGGCTTCTTCAATTGCCGCATCTGTGGTGCCGGCAACGATGGATGTTCCGCCGCAGCCTCCTCGGACGGTGGGTGGGCAGATGTAGTCGCGGACGACCTTCCTGTCTTGCGTTGCTTGTAGGCGTGGCCGACCAGGCCACGATCGCACTTTGAGCAGCGGAGGACGGCCGAGAGGAAGTACTTTCGAACAGGGGCGGGTCGGGCCTTGCCGGGCTGGATGCCGGCCTGTTGGCGGCGCCGCTGCAGCTCGAACTGGACCTGCGACCAGAGCTTGGGCGCGATGATGGGTTCCCACGAGCCGAGGTAGGGACGTCCGTCGTCGTCGAAGAGCACCAGTGACCAGCCGTCATCATTCCGCGCGCCTCCGACGCGGTGCCTTCCGCCGTAGGCGACCATTCCTGCATATCGCGGATTGCGCAGCATTTTGTTGATCATGTTGGACGACCAGGTGCGCGCCTCGGGAGGCTTGATTCCCTCGGCGTTGAACCGCCTGGCGATGGCGTATGCGGACTCGCCGGACAGGAAGTCCTGGTAGATGCGGACGACGAGGTCGGCTTCGTCAGGGATCAGCTCGCCCTTGTGCTCTCCCTTGCGGACCCAGCCGTAGGCGATGCGGCCCTGGGCCATGCCGTTCTGGGCGGCTGAGAGGTGTTGGCGCGCCACGCGGCGGGCGGTTTCCTCGGAGGACTTCAGCGCCATCACGCACATCATGCGGGCCATGTGCCGGTCGCTGTCGTTGATCAGGTTCATGCGGCCGCCGGTGGCGCCGGTGACCGGTCGCTTGACGTATTCGACGATGTCGATGAGGTCTTCGAGATCGCGGGGCTGGCGTACGAGGCGGTCGAGGTCGTAGAAGATGACGCCGGCGGCCAGGTCGGCGAGGAGCTGTCGGAACTCCGGGCGCAGGACGATCCAGTCGATGGCCCCGGCGGGGCGGATGACCTTGCGTTTCTTGAAGGCGGAGGTGTCGTTCTCCTTGTAGAGCTTGGCGAACGGTCCCCAGCGCAGACGCTTCCGGGAGTCCTCGGCGTCTTCGAGCTGGCGGTCGACGCCGGCTTCCAGGCCGAAGCGGTCGGAGGAGATGCGCAGGTAGGCGCCGGGACGCTTGGGGGCGTACGCGGCGAGGTGGTCGTAGAGGTTGAGGGTTACCTGACCGCCTCGGGCGTGGGCGGGTACCTCGAAGTCTTCCCAGAGGGGCTGGACGGCTGTCACGGTTCGGCTCCTGGTGCTCGGTGAGTCCGATACCGGGCACTGTCTGCCGAAAGTGGGGGTTGGGTGATGCCGTCGATCTGGGGTTAGCCTGCGCGGTTGCGTCTGGGGATACTGGTGATCATGCGTATCGAGATCGATCCCCAGCAGGTATCCCGCAACGAGTTCTATCGGCTGTTGACCGCTACGGTCTTGCCGCGGCCGATCGCGTGGGTGTCGACGATCGCCGAGGACGGCGGCGTCGCCAACCTGGCCCCGCATTCGTTCTTCACCATCTCGTCCGTCTCGCCGCCGATCGTGCAGTTCACCTCCGTGGGGCGGAAGGACTCGCTGCTCAATGTCGAAGCCAGTGGGGAGTTCGTCGTGAACCTCGCGCCTGAAGGGCTCTTCGAGCAGATCAACGAGACGGCGACGGATTTCCCGCACGGGGTGAGCGAGTTCGAGGAGGTGGGGATCGCCACGGAGCCGAGCCGGTATGTGAAGCCGCCTCGGGTGGCCGCTTCGCCGGTGGCGCTTGAGTGCCGGCTGCACAGCACGCTGCGCTTCGGGGACTCCACGGTCGTCTTCGGGCAGGTCGTGCACGCCGTGGTCGCCGAGGACGTCATGACCGACGGGCATCCGGACATTCGCAAACTGCGCCCGCTGTCCCGGCTGGGCAGGGACGAGTGGGCGACGGTGGGGGAGGTACGGGAGATCTCCCGCATCCGGTACGCGGACTGGGAGGGACCTTCGAACAGCAGCGGTGGCTGAGGGGCTCGTCAGCCATTGATGCGTTGCGGGGCGGCTGGTGTTCCCGGCGAGCGCCGGGCCCGGCCGGGGGCGTCCTGGCGAATTCCGGTGGGTGCCGGTCGGTGGCTACTTCCACATCACGGGGAGGGCTGAGACTCTCCGGTGTTCTGGAGGGAGAGGGTGGAAGAGCAGGAGAGCGGAAGGGCGGTAGGGCGATAGGGCTCGGATCGTTGGCTGGAGGCGATGTGGTCGCAACTGCATCCGCACGTGCGAGTGTGTCCGTCGGTGGGGCCAGTGGGGCCGGTGGGGTCGCTCAGGTGGTGGCTGTGGAACGGCGGACGGCTGCGGGAGGAGGCGTCGGGCAGCGGCTGCGGGCCATGACGTTCAATCTGCGGTACGCCTCGGAGGAGCGGCCGAATTCCTGGGATCGGCGCCGCCCGATCATGCGCGAGCTGCTGCGGCGGGAGGCGCCGCACCTGCTGGGGACG
Organism: Streptomyces sp. NPDC000151; assembly: GCF_040301705.1. Classification (NCBI taxonomy): domain Bacteria; kingdom Bacillati; phylum Actinomycetota; class Actinomycetes; order Kitasatosporales; family Streptomycetaceae; genus Streptomyces; species Streptomyces sp. NPDC000151. The sequence goes on from NZ_JBEPFC010000001.1 coordinate 143,080, forward strand.
CAGGAGGGACTGTACGGGCAGCTGCAGGAGATCGCGCAGGACCTGGGAGCGCGGTACTCCTGGCTAGGGACCGGGCGTGCGGGCGGCAGCCGCGATGAGTTCGCGGCGATCTTCTATGACACGCGGCGGCTGCGGCCTGTTGAGTACGACCACTTCTGGCTGTCCGGTACGCCGTATGTGATCGGCTCGGCGACCTGGGGAAACACGGTCATCCGGATGGTGACGTGGGTACGCTTCCGCGACCTGTTGGCCGGCACGGACTTCTACGCCCTCAATACCCATCTTGATCATGCGCACCAGGGCTCGCGAGAGCGTTCCGCTGGGCTCATCACCGACCGGCTGCGCGGCCTGGAGGCGGGGCCGCCCAGGATCGTGACCGGCGATTTCAATGTCGCCGCGCACGGGAATCCGGTGTACGAGACGATGCTGCGCGCAGGGTCGCTCGTGGACTCCTGGGACGTGGCGGAGGAGCGCAGCGCGCAGTACGCCACGTTCCACGGCTACCGGCCGCTCGTCCCGGACGGCGACCGCGTGGACTGGCTGCTCACTTCCCCGTCCGTGCGGACGCTGCGCGCCGAGATCAACACCTTCGCGCAGGACGGACAGTATCCGAGTGATCACCTGCCGGTACAGGCAGATGTGGGGTGGTGAGTGGTGAGTGATGGGCGGTGAGCGGGGAGTAGGCGGTGAGGGGGTGGGGGTGGTGCTCAGGTCGTCGAGTGTGTTGGGTGTGTTGCGCGTGAGGGTGGGGTGCTGCCGCGTACGTGGAGGTCCGCCAGGAGGTCACGGGTCGCGGCGGTGACGGCGTCCACGGCCTGGTCGAACACCTCGCGGTTGTGCGCGGCGGGTGCGCGGAATCCGGAGACCTTGCGTACGTACTGCAAGGCCGCAGCGTGAATGTCCTCCTCTGTCACGTCAGGGGTGGTCGGTGGGCGGAGCGTCTTGATACTGCGGCACATGGAGCCAGTCTCCCTCGTCGCGCGGCCGGGCGCGCGACGTGCGGTGTCGTCGTCGTGGCGTCGTCCTGCCGTTGTCCTGTGTCGTCCGTCCTGTACGTCGCCGGTCCGGTCCGGCCCGTCCTGTCTCAGGCCGCCGTGACGATCTCGTCCCGCATCGCCGAGGTCCATGCCGCGAGAAGGTGTGCGTACTCCTCGCGGTCCTCGGCCGTCCAGGCACAGCCACGCCGAGCCCGGACGAACCGCCGTATGCAGTCGTTCACTTCGGCGGCAGAGGGGCGGACTTGGCCCGGAAGGAGATGAGTTGCGGACATGGGACACATATTAGGGGGAAGCACTGACAATCGACTGTGAGTTATGTCTGGGGCCGGATGCCGGATGCCGGATGCCGGATGCCGGATGCCGGACGCCGGGCTGCCGGGCCGTCAGTTCGTGTCGTTCGTCGTCTCGTCCAGCTTGCGCAGCACGCGGGCGGGGTTGCCTACGGCGAGAACGCCCGGCGGCAGGTCCTTGATGACCACCGCACCGGCGCCCACCACGGTGTTCTCACCGATGGTGACGCCCGGACAGACGATCGCCCCGCCCCCGAGCCAGACGTTGTCGCCGATCGTCACCGGTAGGCCCTTCTCCCAACCGGCCCGGCGTCGCTCGGCGTCGAGCTCGTGGGTCGGGGTCAGCAGCTGTACGTTGGGGCCGATCTGGACGTGGGCGCCGATGGTGATGGGCGCGGCATCGAGGAAGACAGCCCCGAAGTTCACGAACGTGCCGGAGCCGATGCTGATGAGGTATCCGTAGTCGCAGTGGAAGGGCGGGCGGATCCGTACGTTCGTACCCACCGAACCGAGCAGCTGCGCCAGCACCGCGTCGCGCCGGGCCGGGTCGTACGTGCCGGGCGTGTGTCCGGCGGTCGCGTTGAACGCCGCGCAGAGTTCGATGCGGCGTTCGGTGTCCGCGAGGAGTTCGGGGTCATCGGCGATGTACCAGTCACCGGCCAGCATGCTGTCCTTGTGTTTGCCCACGGGGCTCCTTCTTCTTCGATCGGCAGGCCCCGGAGCCCGGGCCTGGGCCCCGGGTCGGGCTCCGGCTACGTTTTCGGAGGGGGACGGGTGCGTCAAGGAGTAGGGGAGCGTGGCGAGTTCACTCCTGCGGGCGAATTGCCGACGGCGGGGCCCTTGGAATTGCTGGGCGAACTCGGTGACCGGGGCGTCCCGAAACGGTTCGCCCGGCCGGCGGCGCGCCCGCGGTTGTCAGTGGCCCCCGCTACCGTGAGCAATGTTCCTATCCGAGCTGCTGGCGCTACTCGGACCGGCCCCACTCCCTGACAGCGCGGGGAGTGGGGCCACCGGGAACGACCGATTGCGGGGACACGCGGCCCCGCGCTCGCATGACGATGTAAGCCGCAGCAGCGCAGAGTTGGAGGGCAGCGATGATCAGGAGGAGGACCGGAGCCGGCAGCGCGGTGGCCGCGCCGGTCAGCGCCGCGCCGCAGGCCGCCGCGGAGATCTTCAGCCCTGCCCCCAGCGTGAAGACCTGGGTGCGGACGGACGGTGGCGCGTGGGCGGCGCGAATACGCAGCGTGGCGCTGAGCAAAGGCCCGTCGAACAGCCCCGCTGCTGCGAAGAGCGCAGTGCTCGCGGCGAAGGAAGGGAGCGCGGCGGCGGCCATCAGGGCCAGTCCCGTGCCCACGAGGCTGTAGTTGACGAGGCGCTGTGGCGGCAGGGCCGGATTGCGGCGGGTGAGAAGCAGCGACCCCGCGAGGGCGCCGATCGCGAAGACGGTCATCAGCACGCCGCCGCCCTCCGGCTGCCCGTGGTGTTCGGAGAGGAGTACCGCCGTCGTGGTCAGGCCGCCCACGCCGACGAAGGCGAGAGATGTGGCGGCGGTGATGGCGCGCAGCTCGGGGACGCGCCACATGGCTTCCCCTCCGCTCGCGACGCTCTTCACCAGGCTTCGCGCCGAACTTTTCACCGGATTTTTCACCGGATTTTGCACCGGACTCTTCGCTGGACCTTTTGCTGGACGCTTCGCTGGGGCTTGGGTGCCCGGGGTGCCTGGGGTGTGGTGCAGGGGGAGGACGGTGGTCAGGGACGCGGAGGTAGCTGCGATGACGGCGAGGGCGAGTGTCGCGATGGCGGGGGAGGAGATACCGGCCAGGAGGCTGACGACGGCCGGGCCGGTCACCGAGGCCGCGTTGTACACCGCGGCGTCCAGTGCATACGCACGTGCGCGGCTGGTGTCGTCCGGAGCCAGTACGGCCACGAGGCTCGACAGGCCACCGGAGACGACCGGGCCACAGCTCCCGCCCAGAAGGGCGATCGCCAGCGTCGGGCCGGTGGGCGCTCGGCCGACCGTGAGCGCCAGTCCGCCGATCGCCAGGGCGAAGCCGGTCAGCGCGCCGCAGTAGAAGAGGCGCGGTCGCCGCATCCGCGCCGCGACGGCCCCGGTCAGCGGTGCGGCGACGGCGTGCGGCGCCATCCACATGGTGAGGAGTAACGCCCCGTGCGCCGCACTCCCGGTGCGCTGCATCGCGAGGAGTACCAGCGCGACGGCCATGCCTTCCTCGGCCAGCCGCGCCCCGAACGCCGTCATCAAGTAACGCTTCATGGAACCCGCCCGTCTCCCCGAACCCTCGTACAGTCCACCCCTCTTACTGAGGCTTACTGGGTCTTACTGGGTCTTTTTTTACTGGGTCTTACTGGGGCCGGGGTGAAGGGCCGGGGCGAAGGGTCGGCTTCCTTTCGGCCGGGGGTCAGCCGGCCGACTCTCCCGCGTGGGGGCTCAGCACACCCGCTCCGATCAGTACGAACAGCGCGATGCCCAGCAGGACGCGGTAGATGACGAACGGCATGAAGCTCTTGGTGGTGATGAACTTCATGAACCACGCGATCACCGCGTAGCCGACGACGAAGGCGATGATCGTGGCGAAGATGGTGGGGGGCCAGGACACATGGCCCTCGCCCGCGTCCTTCAGCTCGTAGACGCCGGAGGCCAGTACGGCGGGGATGGCCAGCAGGAAGGAGTACCGTGCGGCGGCCTCCCGGGTGTACCCCATGAGCAGACCGCCGCTGATCGTGGCGCCCGAGCGCGAGACGCCGGGGACCAGGGCCATCGCCTGGCAGACGCCGAAGAGCAGACCGTCCTTGACGCTGAGGTCGGTGAGCGTCTTGCGCTGCTTGGCGGCCCGGTGGCGGCCGCCGGTCTCGTCGCGTGCCGCCAGGCGGTCGGCGATGCCGAGGACGACGCCCAGCACGATGAGCGTGGTGGCGATCAGGCGGAGGTCGCGGAACGGGCCCTCGATCGCGTCCTTGAGGGTGATGCCGAGAACGCCGATCGGGATGGAGCCGATGATGACCAGCCAGCCCATCTGGGCGTCGTGGTCCTGCCGCATCGCCTTGTTCCCCAGCGAGCGGGCCCAGGCCGAGATGATCCGGACGATGTCCTTGCGGAAGTAGATCAGTACGGCCGTCTCGGTGCCGATCTGGGTGATCGCGGTGAACGCGGCGCCGGGGTCGTGCCAGCCGGCGAAGGCCGCGGTCAGGCGCAGATGCGCGCTGGAAGAGATCGGAAGGAATTCGGTCAGGCCTTGGACAAGCCCAAGGATGAATGATTCAAACCAAGACATGGGTAGTACGCCATCCGGAAGGTGATCGTGCCGCGACCAGCAAATGCGCAGGTCGGCAGGGAGTTCGGGGTGGCGGCCGTCATGCGTGCGGCCGCGGTGCGTGCCGGTTCGGGGGAGGGGATCGGGGTCGGCGTCGTGGTCGTCGTCCTCGGGCTCGGCCGTTTGCTGGCGTTGCTGGCTGGGTCGGGCGGAGCTGATGCCGCATCAAGCAACCTGAGGCGTGACGCGCAGGGCGCGCTGCGTACGACACGGGGCGCGGGACGCGGGACGCTGGGCGCGTACGCGTGCAGACGCACGTGCGGATCACTGATGGATGGCACAGCTGGTGAGTGGTGTGGCTCGTGGGCGGGCTGCGACGCGATCTTGCGCCGGTCGTAGGGCAGCGTAGCGTCCCGAAGTGACGGGCAGGCGATCGGCCCGGTTCTGGCCCGGTCTGCCCCTGCGCCCGTGGCTGCGCTGGCCCCGGCGCCTGTGGCTGCGCTTGCCCCGGCGCTTGTGGCCGCGTTTGTGGCTGCGGTTGTGGCGGTCCTGGTCCGATTCTTGTAACCGCCCGGCTCACCGGCTCGGTATTCGTGACGGTCGTACCCGGCCCTGTACCCACGAGGGGCGTACCCCGGCCCTGTGTTCGTGACGGCCTTGCCCGGACCGGCGCACGCACGGTCCGGGTACGGGATCCGGGGTACCCTCCGCCTGGCTGCGCCTAGTTGCGCTCAGGCTCGCCTCAGCTTCGGTGCCAGCAGGTCGAGTGCCTGTTCCCAGCGGAATCGGATGCGGCCGCCGCCCGTGCGGGGCGGGTGCGGGGCGTAGTCGCCGAGCAGGACGCCCATGCGGCGCAGCCGGGCCAGGCTCTGTGCGTACGCGGGGTGCGCGGCTTGCGCGGCGTTCAGGTAGGGCAGCGCGGCAACGGGGATGCCGAAGCCGTGTGCCTCGCACAGGATGCCGAGGGCGAGGGTGTCGGCGATGCCCTGGGCCCACTTGTTGATCGTGTTGAACGTCGCGGGGGCGACCGCGATCGCGTCGGCGGGCGGCAGCGGGCGCGGCTCGCCCGGCGCGCGCCAGGTCGACTGCACGGGAAAGCCGGTCTGGGCCTCGATCGCGGTGGCGTCGATGTACTCCAGACCGCGCGGCGTGGCGATGACGCCGACGTGCCAGGTGCGTTGCTGCGCGGAAGTGATCAGCTTGTCCACGTCGTCGGCGATGCCCGCCGCGCAGAGCACGACGTACAGGAAGGGCTTCCGGCGGCTGCCGGTCACGTCTGAGTCCCTGCCGGGCACGCCCGGGTCCGAGTCCCTGCCGGGCACGCCCGGATCGGCGTCGCCATCAGGCGCGATCGCGTCCCTATCGGGCACGCCCGGATCCGCGTCCCCGTCGGCCACGTTCGGACCGCTCACGCCGGTGCTCCCAGGCGGCGGCTGAAGAGGTGCAGTTCAGGGAGGGCGCGGTGGCGGTCGCGGGCGGCCATGTCGGCGACCATCTCGCGTACCGCGGGCCGGCGGATGTCCTGGGACGCGCAGCGTTCGGCGATGCGCAGTGCCTGGAAGGCGTCGGCGAGCTTGCCCTGCTGGCTGTACGCACGGGCCACGTCCACCCACAGGCCCGCGCGGCGCTCCGGTACGGGGATGTGACGGCGCATGAGGGGGCGTGCGGCCTCCAGCGCCTGCCCCGCGTCGCCGAGCGAGACGGCCGCGCTGACGGTGTGCAGCTCCACGTTGGTGGGGCTGAAGTTGGCCCAGGCGTCCGGCCGGTCGTGCGAGACGTACCGCGCGACCTCCCGTGCCTCGTCGAGCATTTCGCGCGTCGCGGCCCGGTCTCCGCTGCTGCTGGCCGCGGTGACCCCGCGCAGCAGCATCAGTCCGAACGCGGCCAGATAGCGCGGCGTACGGCGGTCGTAGGAGCCCGAGAGCTGATCGGCGGTGTGCCGGACGATCGCCACGGCCTGCGCGGCGTGCTTCTCGCGTACCAGGACGTGCGCGTGGACGCGGACGCTGGACGCGAGCACCTCCGGATCCTCCGAGCGCTCCGCCTCCGCCATCGCGCGGCCCACCGCGAGCCAGGCGTTCCCGTGGTCGCTCTGCTTCAGGAGCAGGCCGGCCGCGGTCTGGTACGCGGTGGCAAGGAGGCCGGAAAGCTGCGAAAGCTCGGCCGAATTGCCGTCGGTGGCGTGCCGGAGATCGGCGATCACGTCGGGGAGGGCGCCCTCCAGTTCCTTGTAACTGCAGTTGTAGAACAGGCGGCGCACGGCGGCCACCCGCTCCCGCAGCTCGGCGAATTTCAGTGCCGGCCGGGCGGCTGCCTTGCCCGGTCCGGGAAGAAGCGAACGGACCAGGTCGTCATGGGCGACGGGCGCGGGTACGTCCGGTGTCGCGAGCGCGGCGATGCTCGCGGCGAGGAAGGTGCGGCGGTACATGTCCTCTGCCTCAGGGTCGGCGGTGCTTACATCCGGGGAGGCAGCAAGGCCGAGACTGTCCAACGGAATACCGAGCACCTGTGCGACTTCACGCAACAGGCGGGTGTCTTCGGTACCCCGGCCGCCTTCGAGGCGGCTCACCTTCGACTGGTGATAGCCAAGCTCTTTGGCGACATCCGCTTGCGAGCGCTTCTTCAGCACTCGCGCCCGGCGGATCACTTCGCCCAGCCTCTTCGCTTCACTTTGTGCGTCGACCATGTGTGCCACGGCCCCTTTGCCGTCGCCGATCCTGACTGCTCAACCGAGCGTAATGAAACCATAATCGAGAGTGATGCAGCCTCTGCATGAGTCATGCAGCCGCCGCGTCCGATCTGGCCATCGCGGCCGTATCGCTGCTTGCCTGAGTTGCCCACTCAGTCAGGAGGCCACTCATGCAAGCGCACGGGCTCACCTTCTCCGTGCCTGGTACGCCCGCCGCCGCAGCAGCAGCGCGGCGCCGGGTAGTGAGCGACTTACGGGGCTGGAGCGTGCAATTCGACGCCCAGTCACTCGATAACGTCGAACTGGTAACCAGCGAATTGATCACCAACGCGGTCCAGCACGCGGGCGGCGGACCCGTCGCCGTCAGCGCACGACTGGACGGTGAGGCCCTGCTGATCGAGGTTTCCGACTCCAGTACCGAGCTTCCGAGCGCGTGCCTCGCGGACATGGACGACGAGGGCGGGCGAGGGCTGTTCCTCGTCGCGGCGTTATCCGTCGACCACGGCGCCGAGCGCACGCCGACGGGCAAGCGGTGCTGGGCGGAGATCCCGGTCAGTTGGGTACCGCGTACGACCGCTCCGACCGGAGGCGGCACGGCGGCGCACCTCGCCGGCGCACGCGTTCCGCTGCGCTGTGTCTGACGGCGCGTCGGTGACGCGGCGCGGACGGTAAATGGAATGGCTCGTACCGGGCAGGCAATTGACCGGAATCGATTGAGGCTGAGTTCTACTGCTCAGCACTGGTCAGGGGAATAGCTGACGGTGAATGAGAATGTGCGACTGGTGCTGCCTGGCCCCCGCAGCGCGCGGTCGCTCTTCTTGTCTCCCGATATCCCGAGTGATCCCTCAGCCCGTTACCGTGTGCTATACGGGGACGGCAAATGAAAAACGCATATGCACGTGCGGATGCATGTGTGTAAGTGCAGCGATAACAAACACGCATGCGATTGCGCTCAGGAATCCGAACTGCCGCGCAGTGCGCCGCGCTTCCACCATGCGACGGCGACCGCTGCGAGACCCGTGACGGCGATGAAGCCCATCGAGATCAGAAAAGCCGGTGACGTGGGCGTGGACGCGCGGGCGCCGGCCACCACGTACGCGGCGGTGTTCGGGATGCTGCCGAGCGCGGTCGCGAGGAGGAACGCGGGCCACCGCATACGGGACACCGCGGCACAGTAATTGGTGGCCGCGAAGGGCAGACCGGGGAAGAGCCGGATGGCCAGCATCGAGCGGAAGCCGTGCCGGCTCAACTGCCGGTCGGCCGCGGAGAGCCAGCGGGTGCGGAGCAGCGGCCGCAGGGCGTCCTGGCCCAGCAGCCGGCCGAGACCGAAGGCGAGCGCGGAGCCGAGTACTGTTCCCAACAGCGCGGCCGGCGTGCCGATCTGCGCGCCGAAGAGGGCGCCCGCCGCGGCGTTCAGCACGGGACGCGGGACGAACGCGGTCGTGCACAGCCCGTACGCGACCGTGAAGAGCACCACGGCCGCGCCACCGGAGAGGTGCGGCGGCCACCCGTGGGCCAGCAGGCGCTGCGGTTCCCATACGAACATGGCGGTCGCCGCACACGCGAGCAGCGCGACCAGCAGCGCCAGCCGCGACCAGGGCGACAGGAGGAGCCGCGTACAGCGCACGGCGAGGGCGTCGGGCGGGGTAGCGGAATCGAGCATCAGGGGAGCGTAACCGACTCGACGTCGCAGCGGTGTAACAAGGTGTACGGGGAGGAGGGCGCCCCGCTGCTCGTTCCCCGCTGATCCCTGCCTGTTCCAAGTGCCCGCTGCGCGCCGCGGCCCGCGATAAATCGGTCGACGCGGCGCCGCCCGTCGGCGATCCTTTGGCGCATGACCCGGTTCGCCTTCCTCGCGCTCACGTCCGCCGCCGCGGACGCGCCGAAGGCTGCCGTCACCGTCCCGGCCAGGATTGCCGTCACCGCCCCGGCCAGGGCTGTAGTCCTCCCGGCCAGGGCCGCCGTCCTGCCGGCCACCGCCGCACTCGACGGCGTCCGAAGCTGACCCTCCCCGGATCGTCCGGCGGGCCCCGCAGGGGGAGGGTCGGGCCGGTCGAGGGGTCCGTACGGCGCTGAGCCGCCGTCATCATCACAGCGCTGCAGCCGCGTACGAGTACCGCCTCGGTACCGTTATCGACCTGCTCCAGCGCTTCCGCACCGCGCTCCGCGGCCGACGCACGCCGTCCGCCGCGGTCCGCGCGAAGGAGACAGACACCCATGTCCCAGAGCCCCAAGACGGCCTACGTCCGCACCAAGCCGCACCTCAACATCGGCACGATCGGGCATGTCGACCACGGCAAGACGACCCTGACCGCCGCCCTCACCAAGGTCCTCAGCGACCGCGGCAGCGGCACGTACGTCCCGTTCGACCGCATCGACCGGGCCCCGGAGGAGAGCGCCCGCGGCATCACGATCAACATCTCGCACGTCGAGTACGAGACGAGCACGCGGCACTACGCGCACGTGGACATGCCGGGCCACGCCGACTTCATCAAGAACATGGTCACCGGAGCGGCGCAGCTCGACGGCGCGATCCTGGTCGTCTCCGCGCTCGACGGGGTCATGCCGCAGACCGCCGAGCACGTGCTGCTCGCTCGGCAGGTCGGCGTGCGGCACCTCGTCGTCGCCCTCAACAAGGCCGACGCCGGGGACCCCGAGCTGACCGACCTGGTGGAGCTGGAGGTACGCGAACTGCTGCACGCGCACGGCTACGACGGCGAGCACGTACCGGTCGTCCGCGTCTCCGGGCTGCGCGCCCTGGAGGGCGACCCGCGCTGGACAGCGGCCATCGAGGCGCTGCTGGACGCGATCGACACGTACGTTCCGATGCCCGAGCGCTACGTGGACGCGCCGTTCCTCCTGCCCGTGGAGAACGTCCTGACGATCACGGGGCGGGGGACGGTCGTCACCGGTGCTGTCGAGCGCGGCAGCGTACGCATGGGCGACCGCGTGCAGATCGTGGGCGAGACGGGCGACGGCGCCACGGCCGTGGTCACCGGCCTGGAGACCTTCGGCAAGCCGATGGAGCACGCGGAGGCGGGCGACAACGTGGCACTGCTGCTGCGCGGCGTGGCCCGGGACGCGGTCCGCCGCGGTCAGGTGATCGCCGCGCCGGGCAGCGTCACGCCGCGTCGCGCGTTCACCGCCGACGTGTACGTGCTGTCCGCCGAGGAGGGCGGCCGGCGCACGCCGCTGTCGACCGGGTACCGGCCGCAGTTCTACATCCGCACGGCCGATGTGGTCGGCGAGCTGGACCTCGGCGAGCGCGGCACCGCCCGCCCCGGCGAGACCGTCCCCGTCACGGTGCGGCTGGGCCGCGGCACGCCGCTGGAGCCCGGCCTCGGCTTCGCCATGCGTGAGGGAGGCCGCACGGTGGGCGCGGGGACGATCCGCACGGTCGTCACCGACACGCACTGAAGTACCGAGCGCGAACCGTACGGAGGGGCCCCGCGGCGCGGTCGCGGGGCCCCTCCAGTGCGCTTACGCGTGCACCTGCACACCCGTGTTCACGTGCAGTTTCTCGTGCAAGGGCGCGGGTGTCCGGGCGTGCGGGGCGGGGTCCGGATGGGGCCTGTCGGCGGGGCCGTCGCGATGGAAGACTGCACGTCCGGCGGGACCCTCGGGCCACGAGCACTAGCGGGAACCCGAGGCAGGACGAAGTCGGAACCATGAGGAATGGGAGTGCGGCACGCATGGCGGGTACGGCGTTGGTGCTGGGCGGTGGCGGGCTGACGGGCATCGGCTGGGAGATCGGGATGCTCGCCGGACTGGCCGAGGCGGGGGTGAACCTCTGCACGGCCGACGTCGTCATCGGCACGTCAGCGGGTTCCCTGGTCGGCGCGCAACTCACTTCCGGGCAGTTGACGTTGGAGGAGCTGTACGAGCGGCAGCTGGTCGGACCTTCGGGCGGCCCGTCGGTCGGTGCATCCGCAGGCGGCGTCGGCATCGCGCAGGGGGGCGGCGCGCCGGCGCGGATGGGAGCCGTGTCGATGGCCCGGTTCGCGGCCATCGCGCTGCGGTCGCGGGACGCGGTGACCTTCGGCGCGCGGATGGGGCGGCTGGCGCTGGCCGCTCGTACGGGCCCCGAGAACACCCAGCGAGCCGTGATCGCCGGACGGCTGCTCTCGCAGGAGTGGCCTGCCCGGCGGCTGATGATCACGGCGGTGGACGCGCTCACGGGGGAGCGCAGCGCGTTCGACGGCGGGAGCGGGGTGAAGCTCGCCGACGCGGTCGCCGCGAGCTGTGCGGTGCCCGGCGTCTGGCCGCCGGTGACGATCGGGGACCGCCGGTGGATCGACGGCGGCGTCCACTCGTGCGCGAACGCAGACCTCGCCGCCGGGTACGGGCGCGTCGTGGTGATCGCGCCCATGGCGTCGGGCGGCGGCCCCGTCGCAACGCCCCGCTCGCAGGCCGCGCGGCTCGCGGCGGAAGGAGCGGAGGTACTGGTCATCACGCCCGACCGGGCCGCGCGGGCCGCCTTCGGCCGCAACGTCCTGGACCCGTCCAAGCGCGCCGCCGCGGCCCGCGCCGGCCGCATCCAGGCGACCGCCCAGGCGGCGGAGGCGGCCCGGGTGTGGACGGATGGGGGATGAGGGACCGCGTCGGGGAACGGCGAACGGTACGGCGAACGGTACGGAAATCCGCCCGCGCACCGCACAATAGGACGGTGGCAGACCGACCCGACGTCCCAACACCTCTCGCACCCGCGACTCCTGAGGCTCTCGCACCCGAGGCCCTCGTGCCCGAGAACGCCGCGTACGAGGCCCTCGTGCCCGCGACTTCCGCGTCCGAGTCCCTCGTGCCCGTCACCCAGGAAGTGGACTGCGGCACGGCCAAATTGCTGCCGGACGTGGACCGGCCGCGCGCCGTGCTGCTCACCGTGGACGGCGCTCCGCAGTCGTACGTGGACCTCGACGAGCCGACGTACTTGGAGTTCGAGTACGCCCGCCGGATCGCTCACGTCCTGGACGCGGTGGCCGATCCCGGCCGCCCGCTCGACGCGCTGCATCTAGGCGGCGGCGCGCTGACCCTGCCGCGCTACCTCGCCGCGACCCGGCCCGGATCCCGGCAACGGGTGATCGAGGCCGACCGCGGGCTGCTCGACCTCGTACGCCGGTACCTTCCGCTGCCCGCGGAGAGCGGGATATCGGTGCACGCCGCCGACGCCCGTACCGCACTGGAAGCGGCGCCGGCGGCCTCCGTGGACGTCGTGGTGGCGGACGTCTTCGGCGGATCGCGGGTGCCGGCGCACCTGACCTCTGCGGAGTACGCGCGGGCCGCCGGCCGGGTGCTACGCCCCGGCGGCTGTTACGTGGCGAACCTCGCTGACAGCGCCCCGTTCGCCTTCCTGCGCGGCCAGCTCGCCAATTTCACGGCGGTCTTCGCGCAGCTGTGCCTGATCGCGGAGCCGTCGATGCTGCGGGGGCGCCGGTTCGGCAACGCCATCCTGGTCGCCTCGCAGGAGGAGCTGCCGCTGGCCGACATCGCGCGGCGCGTGACGGCCGACGCCTTCCCCGCCCGGGTCGAGCACGGCCCCCGGCTGCGGCAGCTCATCGGCGACGCGCAGCCGGTACGGGACGCGGAGGCGGTCCCGTCTCCGGAGCCGCCGACGGGCGCGTTCAGCGTGGGGTGACGGTGACGTCATCGGTCGCGCCCAGCCGGGTCCAGCCGCGTTCAGCCGCGTTCAGCGTGGGTGACGTCGTCGGTCGCGGCGGTGGCCGGGAGGCCGGTCACCGGGACCTGACCCGGCGCCTCGGCCGGAGCGTGCTCGGCGGTCCCCGCCGCGGAGGACGGTGACTCCGGCACCGCCCGCCGCCGCAGCCACCGCACATCCCGTACGCACAGCACCGCCGCCGTCAGCAGCGCGATCAGCGCCGAGCAGCCCCACAGCGCGGCGGTACGGCCCACCAGATCCTGGACCGGGCCCGCCAGGGCCGTGGCCAGCGGCACCATGGCGAGGGAGCCGAGCCAGTCGTACGACGAGACCCGGGAGAACTTCTCCTCCGGTACCTCCTGGTGCAGCGCCATCATCCACGTCACCGCGAACACCTCGAGCGTGATCCCCACCCCGAACATCACGGCCGTCAGAGCCCCGGCCGGCACCGGAACGGCCAGCGCCGCGGAGGGCAGGGCGAGCGGGAAGACGCAGAGCGCGCCCACGCGCAGCGGGTACCGCGGTTTGTACCGGGTCATCAGCAGCGCGCCGCAGACCGTACCGGCACCGAACGCCGCGAGCGCCAGCCCCCACGGACCGGGACCGCCGAGATGATCCTGCGCGACCAAGGGCCCGTACACCGACTCGGCGGCCGCCACCACGGCGTTGACGACGGCGAACTGCAGGACGACCGCCCACAGCCAGCGCCGGGAGACCACCTCCTGCCAGCCGTCCCGGAGGTCGGCGACCAGGCCGTGCCCCGGCTCGCGCGGCGGCACGCCCCGTACGTCGAGGAACGCCCGCAGCAGCCCGGCGAGCGCGAAGGCGGCGGCGTCGACGGCCAGTACCCAGCCGGGCCCGACCGCCGCGATCAGTGCGCCGCCCAGCGCCGCGCCGCCGATGTTCGCGCCGTTCATGCCCATACGGAAGAAGGCGAAGGCGCGTCCCGAATGCTCACCGGAGACGCTGGCCAGGACCATGCCTTCGGCGGCGGGCGCGAAGAACGCCTGTCCGGTGCCGCCCAGCGCGGACAGCAGCGCCATCTGCCACAGCCGGGGTTCCCCGGTGAGTACGAGCAGCGCGAAGGCACCCTGGGAAACGCAGTTCAGGGCGTTGGCGGCGACCATCACGCGGTGTCGCGGCAGCCGGTCGGCGATCGCTCCTCCGATGAGAAGGAAGATCACCAGGGGGATCGTACGGGCGGCGGCGACCAGACCGACGTCGGTCGCCGAACCGCCGGCTGCCAGCACGGCGAACGCCGCCGCGATCAGGGCCCCGGAACTTCCGAGACCCGTGACCACGGCGGCGGCCGTCAGCAGCGTGTAATTGCGCCCCGCCCAGGCAGGGCGCTCCATCTTCATCACAACAGCTTCGCGTTCTTGCCCGCAGGCGTCACTTGGTAATTTCCCGCGGTGGGCACCGTGGGTTGTGCTCGGTCATTCGAGCGGCCGCAGGGAGCTCATGATCTTCTTGATCGTGGCCTCGTCGAGCTCGCCCTTGACGTCCTTGGCGGCGTAGAGGATCCAGGTCGCGTACTCACCGGTGGTGTCGGTGTACGTGACCGCGTACGCCTTGCCGTCCGAGTCGCACTTGTTGCCCTTCTTCACGCCGGTCACGGTCGCCGTTGACAGCTTTCCGGTGATGCCGTGATCGCTCTTGAAGGACTTCGCCTTGGTGCCCTTGAACGTACCGGTCTTCTTCTGATCGTAACCGGCCCAGACCCAGTTCAGCGCCTCGTTCTGGGCGGCCTCGGCCTGGCTCTTCGCGCCCTGCGCGCCCTTGACGCCCGTGCCGGCCAGCGACGAGGTGGACTCACCGCCGCCCTTCTCCTTGATGGTGCACCAGTCCTCCTTGAAGTAGGCCGGCGCGGTCATCGAGATCAGGGTCTTGGGGAAACCGGACTTGTCCTTCTCGTCCTGGAACCCCGTGTAGGTGTCCGCCGAGGTGATCTTCCAGTCCTTGGTGGGGACGTCGAATGCCACATGCCGCTTGGCATTGACCACCGTCTGCCAGCCCTTGATCACCGGCTGATCGGGAGCGTTCGGATCGCCACCGGGCCCCGCGCCGCCGCTCTCCCCGCTCGCCGACTCCGTCGGTTCGGCCGTCGCGGACTGGGAGTGGGTGGGCTTCGGGTCGTTCTTGGCGACGGCCTTCTTGTCGTCCTGGAGGACGAAGACGCCGGTGACCACGGCGGCCGCCACGACCGCGACCGCCGCGACGACGGCGATCGTCACGGTGGTCTTCTTCTCGTTGCCGTTGCCGCCGCCGCTGCCCTTGGGCGACTGCGGTCCGCCGGGACCTTGTGGCCCGCTCGGTCCCTGCCACTGCGGCTGCGGAGGCTGCATGGGCTGCATGGGCTGCTGCCCCTGGTACGGATTGGGCTGCTGGTAACCCGGCTGCTGGTATCCCGGCTGCTGGTACGGATTCGGCTGCTGATAACCCGGCTGCTGATACGGGTTCTGATCCTGCGGGTTCTGCTCGCCCCCGGGCGGCTGCTGTCCTGGCCACATGGGCGCTAACGATAAAGGTCCGAGGTGGGAGGTGTCACAGTCGCCCCAGGGGCGTGACAGAACCCGGACGTTCGCTCGTGACGTTCGCAGCTACTTCGGGAGAGTTTGGCATGCGCTTCGTGGGGCTGGACGACTTGGCAGCTTGGAGCCTTGGCGGCTCGGCAGCTCGGCGGCTTGGCCCTTCCGGAGTGACTGGGGTGGCCAGTTGGCCTACTCGGCAGTAACATTCCGCTCATGACAGTTGAGAGCGCCTCGATGGGTGAAATGCTGGCCGCCGCGGTTCCGATGGTGCGGACCCTGAATCTTGAGTTCGTCGAGGTCACCTCGGAGCGTGCGGTGCTCCGGCTTCCGGACCAGCCGGACTTCCACAATCACATCGGCGGCCCCCATGCGGGCGCCATGTTCACGCTGGCCGAGTCCGCCAGCGGCGCTATCGTGCTCAAGGCCTTCGGTGATCAGCTCTCTCGTGCGGTGCCGCTCGCGGTGCGGGCCGAGATCGACTACAAGAAGGTGGCCAAGGGGCCGGTGACCGCCACGGCGACCCTGGGTCGCCCGGTGGCCGAGGTCGTTGCCGAGCTCGATGCGGGCGAACGGCCGGAGTTCCCGGTCGGCATCGCCATTCAGCGCGAGGACGGGGCCGTCACCGGCGAGATGACGGTTGTGTGGACGCTGCGGCTGAACGGTTGAGGACGCAGGGACGAGCTCTCTGAGACGTGTTGCCGGGCCGGGCCGCCCCTTCGGTCGCGGTCCGGCGTATTCAACTGCGGCCGGCGCTGCCTGGCGTCTCCGCACGGTGGACCGTCTCCGTACGGTGGGCCAAGGCCAGTGTGCCGTCGGGTTCCCACACCAACCCCACGCCTTCGCTGATCCGCGCGAGCGTCGTCCACAGCCAGGCACGGTCCCTCTTCGGCGCAGGTTCCAGCCGCATCCGCCGGACCCGCAGAGGCACCATGCGCAGCGAGGCCAGCAGGCCCGTGTCGGCCGCCGCCGAGACGAGGTAGGCGAGGCGGAGGTCGTCGCGGTACCCCTCGTGGCCGCCGATGCCCTCATAGTCGTCGATGAAGTCTCCGCAGCCGTACAGGATCAGCCGGTCGCGGTACACCTCCAGAGGGCGGGGGTGGTGCGAGGAGTGGCCGTGGACGACGTCGACGCCGCCATCAATCAGGGCGTGCGCGAAAGCGACCTGGTCCTGGGGCACGCGGTAACCCCAGTTGGAGCCCCAGTGCACGGACACGACCGCGATGTCGCCCGGTCCCTTCGCCTGCTGTACGCGTCTGACCAGGGCCTCAGCCGCCACGCTCGTCGGCTCGGGAACGTAGGCGACTCCTGCCTGCTCCGCGGTCGCCGCCCAGCTCGGCGGAATGCCGCTGGACGACATTCCGATGGCGAACACCAGCACACGAGCGTTCTGTCCCACAGGGACCACGGCGGGCGCGTACGCTGCCCCGGCGTCCCGCCCCGCGCCGGCCGTCCGCAGTCCCGCCCCGGCCAGCACGTCGAGTGTCTCTGCCAGACCCGGGCGACCGAAATCCAGCACGTGATTGTTGGCAAGCACGCAGACGTCGGGCCGGGCCACCGTCAGGGCGGGCAGGTTGGCAGGGTGCATCCGGTAGTGGACTGCCTTGCCGTGCGCGAACTCCCCGTCGCCGGTGATCGCCGTCTCCAGGTTCACGATCCGGACGTCGGGGGCGGCCTCCTCCAGCACCCGTAGGGACACTCCCCACAACCACGCCGGAGGGACCGGAGCGGGAATCGGGCCATTCGCCGCCTGGGCCAGCTCCACGTAGGCACGCGCGTCCCGTACTCCGTCCTCCCGCAGCTCCGGGTCGCCGGGGTGCGCGAGGATCTGGTCGACCCCACGACCGAGCATGATGTCGCCGCTCAGAAACAGCGTCACCAGGCCGGTTGGTGTGGTGCCCATGTTTTCACCGTAGGCCGGTACGCAGGCGCGCGGCAGGCCGAGCCGACACACCCTTGGGCCTGACAGCCGCAGCGCCCCGTCTGCGAGGTCATCGAAGAACGAGGACCCGCTGCGCATGCGGCGGCATGACCTCACGGAGGCGTCGCTGCCGGGGACGCCTGCCGTTCCTCAGTGGCGGACAGTGGCAGTGCCGGGCTCGGCGGCAGTACCGCGGTCGGCTGCGGCGTCGGCACCGGGAGTGAAGGCGCTTCGGAAGGCTTCCAGAGCGGCGTCGGAGTCTTCCCGGGCCCAGCCTTCGAGGCCGACGACGCCGGTGTAGCCGAGGTCGTGCAGAGCACGCGCGATGGCGGCGTAATGGACTTCTCCCGTGCCCGGTTCGCAGCGTCCGGGGACGTCGGCGACCTGGATTTCGCCGATGTACGGCAGGGACCGGCGGCAGAGTTCGATGAGGTTTCCCTCGCCGATCTGGGCGTGGTAGAGGTCCAGGTTCATCCGCAGGTACGGGCTGTCGACGGCGCGTACGAGGGCCAGGGTGTCGGCGGCGCGGGCGAAGGGGGTGCCTGGATGGTCGACGGCGAGGTTGAGGTTTTCGAGGGTGAAGACGCGGCCGGCGGCTTCGCCCAGTTCCGCGATGCGCCGCAGCGTGTCGGTGGCAGTGAGCCACATGGCGGGAGTGGCCTCGTGGACGGGGCGGACGGGAAGTCCCTTGTCGTCAAGGCCGGTGCCGTGCAGGTTCAGGCGGGGGCAGTCCAACTCGGTAGCTACATCAAGGGACTTACGGGCCGAGGCCAGCAGGGCATCAATGCCGTCGGGGTCGGTGAGGTTGCCGGTCAGATAGCCGGTCATGGAAGAGAAGGTGGCGCCGGTGGCGGTCAGGGCGTCGAGGTCCTTGGTGGACCAGTCCCAGATTTCGACCTGGAAGCCTTGCTCGGCGATGCGGGCCACGCGCTCGGTGAACGGGCGGTCCAGGTAGAGCATTTCGGCACTGGCGGCGAGGGTGAAGGGACTCGCGGGGAGTGTCATTCGGTCACCTCGGCGATCGTGACGGGCGCTGCGGTGTCCACGCTGCGAATGGCGGCCAGTGCGATGGACAGGGCCCGGCGGGCGTCGTGGCCGGTGACGGGGGCCGGGTTCTTGTGGCGGACGGCGTCGGCGAAGGCGGTCAGCTCGGCGGTATAGGCCGCGCGCAGCAGCTCGGTGTCGCGCCGGGCGGTGTCGACGTGGATGCCCTGGGCGCCGTAGAAGGTCATGTCGGTGCTGCGGCCGTTGCCGGCGGTCACCATGCCCTCCGAGCCGAAGACCTCCGCGCGTACGTCGTAGCCGTACAGCGCGGAGAAGGATGCCTCGGCGGTGGCGATGGCGCCGTTGTCGAAGCGGATGGTGACGACGGCGGTGTCGAGGTGTCCGGCGGCCTTGGCGTCCGGGCGGACCAGCGCGTCGGCGGTGGCGTGGACGCTGACCGGCGTGGCTCCGGGGTTGAGCCAGCACAGCGTGTCGAAGTCGTGGATGAGGGTTTCCAGGAAGATCGTCCACTGGGGGATGCGAGCCGGGTCGGCGGTGAACGGGCCCGGGTCACGGGTCAGCGAGCGCAGCAACTGCGGGGTGCCGGCCTTGCGTTCGTCGATCAGGGCGCGGGCGGCGGCGAAGCCGGGGGCGAACCGGCGGTTGAAGCCCACCTGCAGTACGACACCTGCCTGTTCCGCGGCGGCGATGGCGCGGTCGGCGTCCGCCAGCGTCACCGCCATCGGCTTTTCCACGAAGATGTGCTTGCCGGCGGCGGCCGCGGCTACGACCAGGTCGGTGTGGGACCGGGCCGGCGCGGTGATCAGTACGCCGTCGATGTCGTCCCGGCCGAGGACCTCCTGCACATCGGTGGTGGCCGTCGGAGCGCCCAACTCGGCGGCGAGGCGCTCGGCGGCGCCGGGGGCCGGGTCGCTCACCGCGGCCAGCGCAATGCCGGGTATGTGGCGGGCGACGATCTCGGCATGGTTCGAGCCGATGCGGCCTGCGCCGATCGTGGCCAGCTGCAAGGTGTCCGAGGCGGGCCTGGTACGGCCGGGGGTGGTGTCAGCGACGACCATGTCTGTGCTCCCACATCAACGAGTACGTGCAACGAGTGCGTGCAACCGGTACGGCAACTAGTACGTTCTAGTGAGGGAACGTAGAGCGCCCGCCGCGATCGGTCAAGGGGTCGATATGCTCGGCGAGAGGCCGTCCGGCAGGGTGGCGGAGCGGATTCGACCAGGTGGGAGTGGCGGAAGTGAGGGAGTCGAGCGACGCGCACGACGGCGCCGATGAGCCGCCCCGTACGCACGCCGCCGGCACCGGACGCGCACGGAGCGGGCGTCCGACCATGGCGGATGTGGCCCGGGCCGCCGGGATCTCCACCGCGCTGGTCTCCATCGTCATCCGCGGCGTGCCGGGGGCCAGCGACGCCACCCGCAGGCGGGTGCTGCAGATCGCCGACGAACTGGGATACGTTCCCGACCAGCGCGCCCAGAAGCTCCGGCAGTCCCGCTCACGGGTGCTCGGTGTCGTCTTCGAGCTCCAACAGCCCTTCCACGGCGATCTCGTGGAGCACATCTACGCCGCCGCGGCGCGGCACGGCTACGAAGCGATGATCAGCGCGGTGGCCCCCAGTCGCAGCGAGTCCACCGCGGTCAACGCGCTGCTGCGGGAACGGTGCGAGGCCGCGATCCTGCTGGGCAGCGGCCTGGCGGTCGAGGAGCTCGCACGCCTGGCCCGGCGGCTGCCGACTCTCCTCGTCGCCCGCCGGGCCGACCTGCCGGGCGTCGGTGCCGTCCGCAGCGACGACACGGCGGGCATCGGTCTTGCCGTCGACCACCTCGTCGCCCTCGGCCACCGGCGGATCGCGCACATCGACGGCGCCGGCGCCCCGGGCAGTTCCGACCGTCGCCTCGGCTTCCTGCAGGCCATGGCCCGCCACGGACTGCAGGACTCCGCCGACGTACTCGCCGGCGGCCTCACCGAGAACGCCGGGGCGGAAGGCGCGCGCTATCTGCTGGACCGCCCGGTGCCACCCACGGCCGTGATCGCCTTCAACGACCGCTGTGCCACCGGCGTCCTGGACGTACTCGCACGTCGGGGCCGTGATGTGCCCGGCGATATCTCCGTGGTCGGTTACGACGACTCGCGGCTGGCGAAGATTCCGCACGTACAGATGACCACCGTCTCGCAGCACGCCGGCCGCATGGCGGACGCCGCGGTGGCCGCCGCGCTGGATCTCATCGCGGGCCGCACGCCGGAGGAAGCCGTACTCACGCCCCGGCTGGTCGAACGGGCCACCACCGGCCCGGCGCCTCGCTGAATCCCGGCATCGACACCCCGCCGTCAAAAGAGTTCGAGATAGTTCGAGCTAATGTCTTGACATGCTCTAGAACGTACTAGTTCCCTAGCGGCATTCCTTCCTGCCACCGGCAGCGCGCGGAACGCACCCTCCTCCGCACGCGCCATCTTCTGCGCTGCCCGCGGGAGAGCCGTCATCAAGCGATCGCCGGGACGGGCGTTCGCTGAGAGGAGCACCCATGCCGAGCGCCTCGAACACCGGCCTCGCCGACACCGCCCCGGCCGCATCGCCACAGCCACCCATCAAGGGGAGGCGGTCGATGTCGGCCATTGCCGCCGTCGCGACGCTGGGCGGGCTGACCTTCGGATACGACACGGGCGTCATCGCCGGCGCACTGCCCTTCATGGCCGAACCGGGCCGCGAAGGGGGCCTGGGCCTGACCCCCGTGACGGAGGGTGTCGTCACCGCATCACTGCTGGTCGGCGCCGCGGCCGGCGCCGCCTTCGGCGGCCGCCTCTCCGACCGCTACGGACGCCGCCACAACATCCTCACCCTGGCCTTCGTCTTCATCGTCGGCGCATTGGGCACCGCCCTTGCGCCGGGCATCGAGGTCATGGTGGCAGCCCGGGTCGTCCTCGGCATGGCCGTGGGCGCGGCCTCCACCACCGTCCCGGTCTACCTCGCCGAGATCGCCCCCGCCCACTCCCGGGGCCGCTTGGTCGCCGTCGACCAACTCATGATCGTCACCGGACAGCTCATCGCCTACAGCTCCAACGCCGCGCTGGCCGCCGCCTACGGTGGCGAGCAGACCTGGCGCTGGATGCTGGCACTCGCCACCGTGCCCTCCACCCTGCTCTACCTCGGCATGCTGTTCATGCCGGAGACCCCCCGCTGGTACGTCTCCAAGGAACGCTTCGCCGACGCCCGCCGCACCCTGCTCCGCATTCGCGATGCCGACACCGTCGATGCCGAACTCGCCCAGATGAAAGGGGCCATCGACCAGGAGAAGCAGGCCGCCCGCGCCGGCGGCGGCCGGGCCGAGCTGGCCGTGCCGTGGGTACGCCGGGTGTTCCTGATCGGGCTCGGTCTGGCCGTCATCCAGCAGGTCACCGGCATCAACACCATCATGTACTTCGCCCCGACCACCCTCCGGCAGACCGGGCTCGGCTCCCAGGCCGCTCTCACCGCCACCATCGCCGTCGGAGTCGTGGCCGTCACCGCCTCCACCGCCAGCCTCTACCTCATCGGCAAGGTCGGACGCCGACCGCTCCTGCTCACCGGTCAGCTCGGCATCGTCGCCTCGCTCATCGCCATCGGCCTGGCCTTCTCCCTCCACACCGAACCCGGCACCGAAGCCGCCACCTGGCGCAGTTACCTCATCCTGGCCTGCATGCTCGCCTTCCTGGTTTTCCAGCAGGCGGCCGTCTCCCCGGTGACCTGGGTGATGCTCTCCGAGATCTTCCCCCTGGCCCTCCGCGGGTTCGGCATGGGCACGGCCGTCCTGCTGCTCTGGCTCGTCAACGCCCTGGTCACCTTCACCTTCCCCATCCTCCTGGCCGGCGTCGGCGGCACCACAACCTTCCTGATCTTCGCCGCCGTCAACGTCGTCGCCGTGGCAACAGCCGCCAGGACCATCCCCGAAACCCGCAACCGCACGCTGGAACAGATCGAGACACACTTCCGCAGCCGCCGAGCCCCTGCCCCGACCGGCTGACCTTCGGATACCCGGCGATCCAGCCGGTCGCGCCCGCCAGGCCCAGTTCGAGCAGTACGTCGTCGGCGCCAACCAGGAGGGCGAGGCCGGGCGCCAACTCGCTGATCCGGTACGCCCGTCGGACGTCCCCGGTGAACTCCTTGACCCCGACGATCGTGCCCTCCTGGTACAGCTCGGCGAGCAGCTCGGGCGTCAGGTCGACCTTGGTGTCGATCGGGTTGTTGTACGCGACGACCGGCAGCCCCACCTTGGCGACCTCGCGGTAGTGCGCGACGACGGCGGCCCGCTCGGCGCGGAAGGCGTTGGGCGGCAGCAGCAGGAGGGAGTGGGCGCCGGCCTCGGCGGCCTGCTCCGCCCAGCGGCAGGCCTCGAGGGAGCCGTACGCGGCCACCCCCGGCATGACGCCGAAGCCGTCGGGCGCCGCCTGCACCGCGGTCTGCACGACACGGGCCAAGTCTCCTTGCGGAACGTGAGGCGGTGGCGGTGGGCCGGGCGGTACACGGTCACTTGGCTCAGTGGGGCGTCATTGGTGTGTCATCCATTTTTCGAGGCCTGACGCGTCCAACGGCAGCGCGTCGGACAGGACTTCGGAGCCCTCGGGGGTGACCAGGATGTCGTCCTCGATGCGTACGCCGATGCCGCGCAGGTCCGGTGGGACGGTCAGGTCGTGCGCGTGGAAGTACAGGCCGGGCTCGACCGTGAGCACCATCCCCGGGGCCATCGCGGCGCCTTGGTACGCGTCGTCGCCGGCCCGCGCGCAGTCGTGCACGTCGAGCCCCAGATGGTGGCCGATGCCGCACACCAGATAGCGGCGGTGGTGCTGCCCGGCGTCGGACAGCGCCTCGTCGACGGAGACCGGCAGCAGCCCCCAGTCGGCAAGGCCGTGCGCGATCACCTCCATGCATGCGTGGTGGAAGTCGGTGAACCGGCGGCCGGGCCCCACCGCGGCGAGCCCGGCCCGGTGCGCCTTCTCCACCAGGTCGTGCACCTGCCGCTGGGCGGCCGAGAAGCGCCCCGAGGCGGGGAACGTGCGGGTGACGTCGGCCGTGTAGTGGCTGTCGACCTCGACTCCCATGTCCAGCAGGAGGAGTTCGTCCGGCAGGACCGGTCCGTCGCAGCGCACCCAGTGCAGGGTCGGGGCGTGTGTGCCGCTGCCGACGATCGACGCGTAGCCGGGACCGTTGCCGTACGCGCGGGCGTAGCGGTCGAAGGTGCCCTGCAGCCAGCGTTCGCCCGGGCCCTCGATCGCGGTGGGGATCTCCCGGACGACCGCGGCGAAGCCCTCGACGGTGCGGTCCACGGCCCGCCGCAACTGACCGACCTCCCATGCGTCCTTGTACATGCGCAGCTGCGCCAGGGTCCGGCCGACCTCCTCGTCGACCGTCACCTCGTCAGTGAGTTCGGACAGCGGCCGCACCTCGATGCCCAGGGCCCGGGCCCAGTCGTCGAGGCCGGGCGCGGCCCCGACCCACAGCTCGCCGTACCGGGCGTCCCGCCAGAAGTCCTGCTCGCCGGGGTGGGCGGGCGGCGGCATGTACAGCGTGGCGTCGCCGGAGCGCACCACCACGACCGCGTTCTCGATCGCGCAGCCCGTCACCCAGAAGAAGTCACTGTCCGGGCGGAAGTCGTACGCCGTGTCGTTGCTGCGCACGGGTGCCTCACCGGCCGCCAGCACGACGGTCGAGCCGGGGAGCGCCTCGGCGAGCCGGGCCCGGTGTGCCGCGGCCGCCTCGGCCGCTCCGGGGACGACGTGCGGTGTCCGGTCGGGGGTGTCCCAGCCGGTGCCCATGTAGGTGGTGAACGCGGGGATCTCGGTGAGTTTCGGGGGCCTGCCGTCACGCATCGGTGACTCCTCCTCCTGCGTCGCGCATCAGCTCGGTGAGGCGGGCGAAGACGCGCGCGTCGCGGATGCCGTCGTGTTCGTACTCGTTGGTGATCCAGGTGTGGACGTTGCCGACCCGGGCGGCCGTGTCGAGCTGCAGATACGCGTCCACGTACATGTCGTCGTGGTAGACGGCGGCGACGACCGGAACGTCGTTGGCGGCCAGCCGGTCCAGGTCGTAGAGCGGCGGCCACTTGTCGCGGGCGGCCAGGAGCTCGACCGCCCCGCGGAAGGGCCGCAGCTCCGCGATCTCCTCGAACATCCAGGGATAGATCATCTCCCCGGTGAACAGCAGCGGCCTGGCGTCCTCGGCGAAGTGCGGATGCCGGGCCCGCTCGCTCTGCGCCGCCCACGCGGTGGCGCCCGCGCCGTGCCCGTAGAGGCTTTCCTGCAGCACCGCGAACAGCGGGTTGTCGCTGTACGACGTGCGGGCGAGCACCTGATGCAGGAAGGTCGCCGAGAGCTCGTCACCGTCCCCGGCCTCGGTGAACGCCTCGTCGAGCAGCCAGTGCAGGCGCTCATGGCCCGGCTGCATCCCGAGGTCGATGCCGAGCGACTGCAGCCGACGGACCGTCAGGACATCGCCGTCGGGCAGCCGTACGTCCCCCGCGGACAGCCGGTCGGCGATCCGGCCGACGTGGGCGACGTGCCGCGGGTAGCGCCGGTAGAACGCCTCGTTCTTCGCCCGCACCCGCGGATACGTGCGCCGGTACACCTCGGCGGCCGACGGATCGAGGGACGGCAGACCGCCCGTAACGTAGCAGGCGCTGAGCGCCTCCGGTGCCTGCGACAGATACGTCAGCGTCAGGAAGCCGCCGTACGACTGCCCGAGCGTGGACCAGCGCCGGCCGCCGTAGACGGTGCGCCGCAGGTGCTCGTGGTCCGCCACGATCGAGTCGGCCCGGAAGCACGCGAGGAAGTCCGCGCCCTCTCGCGCGCTCGCGAACGCGCTGATCCGGCGGCCGTCGATCCGGGTGCTGCGACCGGTGCCGCGCTGGTCGACGAGGACCACCCGGTGCGTCTTGAGCGCCTCGCCGAGCCAGCCGCCGGTGTCGAGCGGGCGCGGTCCCTTTCCGCCCGGACCGCCCTGGAGGTAGACGAGGCACGGCAGGTCGTCGTGCGACCGGGACGGGTCGGTGATGTCCCGGGCGAAGAGCCGGATCGTGCCGCGGGCCGGGTCGGTCCAGTCGAGCGGGACGTCGAGGACGTGCTCGCGCACCCGCATGCCGGGGATCGTGTAAGTGACGGTGTCGGTCATGCGGTGGCAGCCCTCCTCCTGCGGTCCCACTCCGGATCGATGCGGGGGATCGCGGCCAGCAGCGTCCGCGTGTACGGATCGCGTGGATCGCCGAAGACCTGGGCGCACGGCCCCTGTTCGACGATCTTCCCCTGGCTCATCACGGCCACCCGCTGGGCGATGTTCCGGACCACGGCCAGGTCGTGGGCGATGAAGAGACAGCTGAAGCCGCTCTCGCGCCGCAGCCGCAGCAGGAGTTCGATGACCTGCGCCTGGACGGACACGTCGAGGGCGGAGACCGCCTCGTCGCAGATCACCAGCTTCGGCTGGACGGCGAGGGCCCGCGCGATGCCGATGCGCTGGGCCTGACCGCCGGAGAACTGCGCCGGATAGCGCTGCGAGTGGTCCGGCTCGAGACCGACCCGCTCCATCAGCTCCTTGGTGTACGCGCGCCGGCCGCCGGGCGGCGGGATCCGCTGGTAGTCGAGCGGCGCCATCAGGATCCGCTCGACGGTGTGCCGGGGATTGAGCGAGGAGAACGGGTCCTGGAAGACGACCTGCACGTCGGAGCGGTACCGGGCGAGCCGCGCCCCCGTGGCCCGGGTGACGTCCTCCCCGTCGAACTCCACGGTGCCCGAGCTGGGTTGCATGAGCTTGGCGACGATCCGCGCGGTGGTGGACTTGCCGCTGCCGGACTCACCGACCACGGCGAGCGTCTCGCCGGAGCGCACGTCGAAGCTGACGCCGTCCACCGCGGTGAACTCGCTCTTGCGGCCGAACGGGCCCGCGGTCGTGAACCGCTTGGTGAGGTCGCGGGCGCTGAGCAGCACATCACTCACAGGACCACCTCGTCGGACGCGTCGGACGTGTCGGCCGGGAGCGTGGCGGGCGGCTCGGCCGGGAGCTCGTCGGTGATCCGTGGAATGCTGTCGAGCAGCTGGTGCGTGTACGCGTGCCGGGGCGCGGAGAAGACCTGCTCCGCCGTGTCGTACTCGAGCTGCTCGCCCTCGCGCATCACGAGGACCCGCGTCGCGATCGAACTGATCACGGCGAGGTCGTGGGTGATGAAGACCATCCCGGTGTGCGTCTGCCGCTGCAGGTCGGCGAGCAGGCGCAGGATCTGGGCCTGCACGGTCACGTCCAGGGCCGTCGTCGGTTCGTCCGCGATGAGCAGCGCGGGCGAACACACCAGAGCCATCGCGATCATGACGCGCTGGCGCTGTCCGCCGGAGAACTGGTGGGGGTAGTAGCCCGCCCGCCGCTCCGGGTCGGGGATGCCGACGTGGTCGAGGGCCTCGACGACGACCGCCCGGGCCGCCTTCCGCTTGCCGCCCCGGTGGGCCCGGTACATCTCCTCGATCTGCAGGCCGACCGTGTAGTACGGGTTCAGCGAGGACAGCGGGTCCTGGAAGACCATGGAGACCCGCTCGCCCCGCACTCGGCGCATCTCGCGGTCCGTGCGGCCGAGCAGTTCCTCGCCGTCGAGGCGGATGCTGCCCCGGGTGATGGCGCCCGGCGGCAGCAGACCCATCACGGCGAGGCTGGTCATCGACTTGCCCGAGCCGGACTCGCCGACGATGCCGACGGTCTCGTCCCGGCCGACCGCGAACGACACGTCCTTGACGACGTCCACCGGGCCGCGCGTGGTCGGCAGGGTCACGGTGAGGTCCTCCACCACAAGGAGCTCGCTCATCGGATCCTCACTCTCGGGTCGAGTCCGGTGTAGACGAGGTCGACCACCACGTTGCCGACCACCACGAAGAAGGCCGCGAGGAGGGTGACCGCCATGATCACCGGCTGGTCGTTCTTGGCGATCGAGTCGGCGGCCATCTTGCCGACGCCGTTGAGGCCGAAGACGGTCTCGGTGATCAGCGCGCCGCCCAGCAGCGCGGCGAAGTCCATGCCGAAGATCGTGGTGATGGGGGTGAGCGCGGGCCGCAGGGCGTGCCGCCGCATCGTGAGCAGGGGAGGCAGCCCCTTGGAGCGGGCGGTGCGCATGAAGTTCTCGGCCAGGGTGTCGATGACGTTGGCCCGCGTCAGCCGCGAGTACAGGCAGGCGTAGCCGGTGGCGAGCACGATCCACGGCATCAGATACGACTCGAACCACCGCACGGGATCGTCGCCGAACGCCACGGCGGACGGGAACGGCAGCCATTGCAGCTGGACGACCAGGACGTACTGCAGGGCCAGCGCGAGCACGTAGTTGGGGATGCTGGCGCCGCCCAGCGACAGGTTCATCACGGACCTGTCCCACCAGGTGCCCTCCTTGACCGCGCCGAGCAGACCCGCGGTGACACCCGCGAGCAGCCACAGCACCGCGGCGCCGATGGCGACGGTGGCGCTGACCGGCAGCCGGCTCACGACCATGTCCCACACGGCCTGATTGGTCTGGAACGAGTAGCCGAGACAGGGCGCGGGGCAGTGCACGAGGTTCGCGCCCGACCCGTAGTCCCGGCCGGTGAACAGGCCGCCCAGGAAGTCCCCGAACTGGGTGAGGAAGGGCTGGTCGATCCCGAGGACCGAGCGGATCTGGTCGACGCGTTCGGGCGTGCAGGTCTTGCCGCAGATCATCAGCGCCGGCTCGGGCGACAGCTTGAAGAAGATGAGGAACGTGAACAGGCAGACCATGAACAGGATCAGCACGAGCCCGGCGATCCGGCCTGCGAGATAGCGGGCCATCAGGAGGCCTCCCCGGCGTCGGTAGCGGCCCGGATGCGGTCGCCGAGCACGGTCAGGGAGAGCACGGTCAGGAAGAGGAAGAGACCGGGTATCGCGAAGTACAGCGGATCCACCGCGTACCAGCTGACCGAACTCGAGATCATCTGGCCCCACGACGGGGTCGGCGGGCTGACGCCCACGCCGAGGAAGGACAGGCCGGCCTCGGTGCCGATGTATCCGGGCACGGCGAGCGTCGTCATCACGATGAGCGAACTGCGCAGGTTCGGCAGGATCTCCTTGAACACCAGCGCGCGGGTGGAGGCGCCCGAGGCGCGGGCCGCCTCCACGAAGTCCCGGTTCACCAGCGTCAGCGTCTGGCCGCGCACCACCCGTGCCAGATACGGCCAGCCGAAGACGCTGATCACGACGACGAGCAGGTACGACCTGTTGCCTGCGGGCAGCGACGACAGGATGGCGATCATGAAGATGAGCGCGGGGAACGCCATCAGGAAGTCCATGACCCGCGAGACGACCTGGTCGACCCAGCCGCCGTAGAAGCCGGCGAGCATCCCGAGCACCACCCCGAGCAGGGTGGTGAGCACGGTGGCCGACGCGGCGATCAGGAACGACACGCGCGCGCCGTACGCGATCCGGGCCAGCACGTCGCGGCCGTTGAGCGGTTCGACGCCGAGCAGATGGTCGGCGCTGATCCCGCCGAACGACCCCTTGGGCGTCCCGCCCGTGTCGACGTCGACGGCGGACGTGTCGAACGTGGTCGGCCCGTGGCCGGTGAGGGCGGAGAGCAGCGGGGCGCAGAGGGCCATCAGCAGCATCAGCGCGATGAATCCGGCGCTGAGCAGGGCGGCCCGGTCGTGCAACAGCGCGCCCATGATCCGGCGGCCCGCGGTGACGGGCGCGGGATCGGCCTTCGCGTCCCGCGCGGTGGCGGTGGCGATCGTCATGAGCGGCCTACTTCTCCGGGTCCTTGAGGCCGACCGAGACGAGGTCGATGCCGCCGGTGTACGCGTCCGACCGATAGGCGCCCGCGACGTTGGCGCCCGGCACGAAGAGGTACTTCTCGTAGGCGAGCGGCACGATCGGGGCCTGCGCCATGATCTGCTTGTCGAGCTCGCCGTACGCCTTGTTGGCGGCACTCACGTCCTTCATGGCCGCGATCTCGTCCATGCGCTTGTTGATCGCGGCGTTGTCGATCTGCGAGATGTTCGTGTTCGCGGTCGGGGTGATGTTGCGGCCGTCGAACAGCGGGGGCAGGAAGGTCGCGCCCGAAGGCCAGTCGGGACACCAGCCGGTCAGGGCCAGATCGTGCTGCTTCGATGTGCTGCCGATGACCTCGTAGAACGTCGAGGTGTCGATGTTGTTGATCTTCACCTTGATGTTCAGCGGCTTGAGCGCCTCCTGGATGGCGACCGAGATCGCCTGCTGTTGGGCCACCGGGCGGGTGTCCAGGGTGAGGGAGAACCCGCCGGAAAGACCCGCCTCGGCGAGCAGCTTCTTGGCCTTGGTCCTGCTGTGCGGGTAGCGGTCGTAGTCGGTGCGGCCGAGCATCTGCGGCGGCTGGATCGCGGTCCCCTTGGCGGCGAGCTGCTTGCCGCCCATCGCGGCGACGACCGAGCCCTTGTCGACGGCGTACGCGATGGCCTGACGCACCCTCAGGTCGGACAGGTGCTTGCGCGTGGTGTTCATGCCCAGGTACGTGGTGCAGCCGTTGGGCCCTGACAGGGTGCGCGCCTTCAACTGCGGCGTCTGCACGCGGGAGAGGGCCGCCGGCTGGATGCTCGCGGCGATGGCGTCGGCGTCCGCGCCCTGACCGGCGAGCATGCGCTCGTCGATGGTGGCGGCGTCGAGACCGAAGGTCCACTCGAAGGCGTCCGGCTTCGCCGCGCGGACCTTGTCCGTCGACGCCTTCCACTGCGGGTTGCGGACCAACTTGAGCGACGAGCCCTGGGTGTGGCTCGCCACCTTGTACGGGCCGGAGGCGATCGGCTTGGTGTCGAAGGCGTGCCCCGCGCCGGTCCCCTTGGGGAACGGGGTGAAGTTCGGCATGGTCAGCGCGCTCGGGAAGTCCGCGAAGGACTTCTTGAGGTGGAAGACGACCGTCCTGGAGTCCGGCGTCTCGATCGCGTCGAGGCCTCCGGACCGGTACGGCCCCTTGTAATCGGCGGGCGCCTTGATGAGCTGCTTCGGATACGGGGAGCCGCCCATCTCCGGGTCCCAGGCCCGCTCGATGCCGAACTTCACGGACGCGCTGTCGATGGGGGAGCCGTCCTCGAACTTCAGCCCGTCCTTGAGGTGGTACGTCCAGGTCTTGCCGTCGTCGGACGGGGTGCCCAGGTCGGTCGCCAGGTCCGGGACGACCTTGGTGCCCTTGGCACCGGGTCCGGCCCCGAAGGTGGTCAGGCCGCGGTAGATGAGCCGGTAGAAGTTGTTGACCCCGCCGTCGAACCCGAGCCCGGGATCGAGGTGGGAGAAGTCCGAGTTGGCCAGGAAGCGCACGGTGCCACCGGTGGCCGGCTTCCCGCCCCCGGGTCCGGCACCGGCGGACGAGGCGTTCGGCCCGCCGCCGCAGGCGGCCAGCATCAGCGTGCTGAGTACGGTCACGCCGGTGAGCGCGGTGGATCTCCTCATGGAGCATTCCTTCGGTCGACGATCTCGATGACTGTGCTTGTCTCGACGGCTGTGCTTATCTCGACGGATGTGGTCATCTCGACGGATGCGGTCAACGGGTCCTGACCCATACGCGCATGGCCTCGGCCCTGCGGTTGCCTCACAGGAAGTAGGGGACGAGAGTCACGGGAACCGTCAATGGCGGTTCGGAGGCGAGGAGTTGGCCGGTGATCTCCGGATACAGTTCCGGCGGCGCGGTGGGCGCGACGTCCGCCGTGACCCGGACGGCGACCTTTCCCGGCAGTCCCTCCGGCGCGGGCGCGAGTTCGGCGACGGCCAGCCGGTCGGCCGGGAGAACGAGGTCGTCCACCGGGGCGGGAGCGTCCTGCTGCTCGACGCAGTGGACGAGCGGACCGCGGGCGACGGCCACCGCGCCACGGGTCGCGTCCAGGTGCGGATGCGAGGCGTGGCCGCGTACCGGCATCGGCAGACGCAGCCGGAGCGTGTCGCCCTGGGCCCACTCCCGTTCGACGGTCAGCCAGCCGTCCTCGGCGGTGACGGGTTCGCCGTCGAGCGTGACGCCGCTGGCCCAGCCGGGGATCCGCAGGCTGATCGCGTAGGGGCGGCCGGGGGCGCGCTCGACGGTGAGGCGCACGTCGCCGTCCCACGGGTAGTCCGTGGTGACGCTCACCGCGAGGGCGTCCGTCTCGATGCACGCCTCGGCGTACTGGGCGACGAGCAGAGTGTCCGGGCGCTCGGCGGCCACGTAGTCGCCCAGCTGCGCCATCCACCGCACGATGTTGGGCGGGCAGCAGGGGCAGCCGAACCACGACCGGCGCAGCGCCGCACCGCCGGTCTCGGCGCCGCTGCGCTGCTCGTGGTCGGGGCGGCGCTGGAGCGGATTGTCGTAGAAGAACGCCGTCCCGTCGGCGGACAGGCCCACGGCGTAGGCGTTGAAGAGCACGCGCTCGAAGACGTCGAGGTACTTCGCGCCGCCGGTGGCGAGGAACATCCGCCAGGCCCACTGCATCAGGGCGATGGCCGCGCACGTCTCGCTGTACGAGCGCTCGGACGGCAGCTCGTACCGGTCGCCGATGGCCTCGTCGGAGTGCCGGCTGCCGAGCCCGCCCGTGAGGTAGAGCTTGGTGGCGACCATGTCGTCCCAGAGCCTGTCCAGAGTCTCGAACATGGTTCGGTCACCGGTCTCCAAAAAAAGGTCGGTCGCGCCGGCGGCCAGATACGCCATGCGGACCGCGTGCCCGGTGACCGTGGGGAGGTCGCGGAAGGGCAGGTGGTCCTGGAAGTACTCGGGCGGAAAGATGCTGTGCCGGAGGTTCCCGTGCCCGCGGCGGTCCACGAACAGGCGGGCTTGGGTGAGGTAGTCGCGGTTGCCGGTCTCCCGGTACAGCTCGACCAGGGCCATCTCCACCTCGGGGTGCCCGCAGATGCCCGCTTCGCCGCCCTCGCCGAAGCGGCGCACGACGAGGTCGGCGAAGCGCACGGCCACGGCGAGGAGTCGGTCGTCGCCCATACGGCGACGGGCCGCGACGGCGGCCTGGATCAGATGGCCGAGGTTGTAGAGCTCGTGCCCCCAGGCCAGGTCCTCCCAGGGCTTCTTGGTCGCCGCGGCGTCCTGGAGGAACGAGTTGAGGTAGCCGTCCTCGGCCTGGACCTGTTCGAGGAGGCCGACGACCTCGTCGAAGAACTCCCGGACGCCGGCGTCCGTCCGGCCCGCGCCGATCTCGTACGCCAGACCCTCCAGGGTCTTGTACAGGTCGGTGTCGAGGAACGGGTAACGCCCGCGATAGGGCGGAGGCTCCTCGGCCAGGAGGCGGCTCAGGTTGTCGAGATTTCCGGCCGCGCGCAGCTGCTCGATGGTGTGCGGAATCGTCGACCGCACATTGCGGTCCTGCCAGTGCCGGAGCAGTCCGCCCGTCAGGTGCACGGAGGAGAGCGGGGCAACGGCCCCCGCCTCGGTCCGTACGGCTCCCGCTCGGCCCCCTGAACGTGCTCTGGCCTGCTCCGGTGTCATGGGCTGCCCTCCAGTGATATGTGGCATTGCACTGTGCAATAGCACTGCGGTGCTGGGCTGACCTTAGGGGTGCGGTTCGAAGGACGGCAATGGTTGTTCCGTGGAATTTACGTGGGCGGTGGGAGGCGGAAGAAGTGGCTGGGGCGCCGGAGGGCCGGGCGCCGTGTGGAGCTGTGAACCTCTTGGCCGAGTAGGAGGAATGTGACATAGTACCGGCGTGACTAAGCAACTGACCTGCGATGTTGGGTCGTTGGGGCCGGAATGACGGGCGCCGCTTGTGCCCTGCACGCGGCCCGGGCCGGCCTGCGCGTCGCCCTGGTGGACTGCGGCCCGGTGGCCGGCGGCACGACCGGCGCGGGCGAGGGCAGGCATCGGAGGCTCGGCGCTCGCGCCTGGATACTGGTGGCACATCACATGGCATGGAAGGAAACCCGATGACCGCCCAGCGCACCAGCGCCAAGACCGCAGGCCCTGCTCTGCCCACCCTCGGGGGGACGCGGAGCAGCTACCGCGAGCGTGTTCTGGACGCGCTGCGCGCCGCGCTGATCGCCGGTGAACTGCGCCCGGGCGAGGTCTACTCCGCACCCGGACTCGCCGCGCGCTTCGGCGTCTCCGCGACGCCCGTGCGCGAGGCCATGCTCGACCTGACCAAGGAAGGCCTGGTCGACACGGTGCCCAACAAGGGCTTCCGGGTCACCGCCGTCTCCGACCAGCAGCTGGACGAGTACACGCACATCCGCGCCCTGATCGAGATCCCGACCACCGTCGGGCTCGCCTCCACGGCGGATCCCGACGCGCTGGAGGCGCTGCGGCCCATCGCCGACGAGATCGTGACCGCCGCGGCCGCCGGCGACCTCATCGCGTATGTCGAGGCGGACCTGCGGTTCCATCTCGGCCTGCTCGCCCTCGCGGGCAACGCGCACCTCGTCGAGGTCGTCAGCGATCTGCGCAGGCGATCCCGGCTGTACGGCCTCACGGCTCTCGTGGAGGAGGAGAAGTTGCAGGCCTCCGCCGAGGAACACGTGGAGATCCTCGACGCGCTGCTCTCCCGCGACGAGTCGGCCGTGCTTGAAGTGATGACCCGTCACATCGGCCACATCCGCGGGCTCTGGGCCGAGTAGCGACGGTAGCTCGGGGCACGGACCGATGGTCGCCGTGCCCCGCCCGCCGTGCGCCGCCGGGCTACGGCTCCATGTCGGCGCGTGCGGCCGCTGCCAGCACCGCGCCCCGTTCGGCGGGGGTGAGCCGGCCCGCCGCCTGCCACTCGTCCGCGACCGCCCGCACGGTGCGCAGGAACGCCGCCCGGTCCCGGAACGGTGCCTGCGCCCAGAGCCGGTCCAGGTACGTCGTCCCTTCGCCGTCCGCCCGGTTCGGCACCTCGGAGTCGGCCTTGCGGAAGGCGATGACCGGCTCAGAGCGGCGGAAGCAGGCGTGATACGCGGTCTCGTCGCCGATGTGGAAAGGGGCGAGGGTGCGGTCGTGTGTGGTGAAGTGCCCCGCTTCCCGTCCCTGCCGCACGACCGCCGACAGGTCGCCGTCGAGGGTGAGGTGCCGGTAGAAGGAGTACTCCAGCAGCTCGGTCGCCCGGTCCTGTGTCACCAGCAGCACCGGCCCGTGGAAGAGTGACTGCACCGTCGGGTCGTCGGGTGCGGCCTCGGTGCGCAGCGCGTACGGCATGCGGACGCGCACTACGTCCCCGGGCTTCCAGTTCCGGCGCAGGCTCGCATACGTCCCGGGGCGGGCGTCGAGGTCCTGGCGCACGCCGTTGACAGCGACGGAGAAGCCGCGGGTGGCCCAGTGCGGCACGCGCAGCTTCAGTTCCAGTGGGCCGCTGCCCTTGCGCACGGTCAGCACGCGGTCGCCTTCGTACGGGAAGTCGCTCTGCTGCGTGAGGACGAAGCCCTTCTCGGCCCAGTCCAGGGTGGCGGCGATGTACAGGTTGACGTACAGCGTCTCCCCGTCGGCGGAGCGGAGGAAGACCGTCTCCTGGTACTTGGTGTGGTTCTCCATCCCGGTGCCGCCGCAGCAGGTGCCGGTGTTGTCGAAGTCGCGGGTGACGCCGGGGCCCATCCCGATGAAGTAGGTGACTTCCGGGCTGTGGGTGGACGGCTGGTCCCGGCGGGAGGCGAGGATCTGGTTGGTCAGCGCCCGCTCGTAGTAGTCCATGTACGCGGGGTCGGGCTCGTGGAAGAAGAGGTATCGGCTGAGCTTCAGCATGTTGTACGCGGCGCACGTCTCGGCGTTCTTGGCATCGAGGGTGGCGGCGATCGCGTCGCGGGCGCGGAACATCTCGCTCTGCCCGGTACCGCCCAGCGCGTACGTGCGGGGTCCGACGACCATGCCCCAGAAGTTTCGCGCCGCCTTGAGGTATTCGGCGTCGCCGGTCTCGTCGTACAGCCTGACGTAGCCCGAGAATTGGGGGATGTGCTGGTTGGCGTGCTTGCCGTCGAGAATGTCGCGGTTCTCGGCGCAGGCGGCGAGCAGCGCGGTGTTGTCGAAGAGCCGGGCGGCGGCCAGGTGCTCGGGCTTGCCGGTCACGGTGGCCAGGTCGGTGAGGACCTCGTTCATCCCGCCGTACTCGCCCGCGATGTAGATCGCCCACATCTTCTCCAGCTGCTCGCGCGGCAGCCGGCTCAGCCGGCTGTGCACCCAGTCGCCCATGCCGGAGACGATCCGCAGCGCCTCCTGGCTGCCGCCGAGCACGTGGGCGTCGAGCAGCCCCCGCATGATCTTGTGGCAGGTGTAGTAGGGCGCCCAGATGGTGGGGTACTTGGTGTAGCTCTCCAGCAGGATGAACTGGGTCTCCGGGTACGCCGCCAGGTAGCCGGGGTGGCTCGGCGGGTCGTCGGAGGCGGCGAGGGCCGCCTGGCACTCGCCGAGGGCGGAGACAAGGTGGTCGAGCTTTTCCTTCAGCGCCGGCTCGCGGGTGCCGGCGTACGCCTGGGCGACGAAGGTGAGGAAGTGGCCGGCGTAGTGTCCGCGGAGGTTGCCGTCGGCGGTCTCCCAGCCGCCGGGCGGGTGGGCGCCGTACGTGTCGAGCCCGGCGTTGGCGCGGAACACCGCGAGGATCCGGTCGGCGGGGTAGGCGCGGGCGTATCTCAGCATCAGGTCGCGCTTGGCCTGGAAGACGCCGTCGCGGAGGGAGACTTGGTCGAGCCGGAAGGGGGTGACCCGCCAGGTCGCCGGGACGGGGAGCGGGTTCGCGGCGGTCCCGGCGGAGGCTCCGGCGGAGGCGGTGGCCGAGGCGGTGGCGGTCCAGGTGAGCTGTGGCAGCGCGGCAGCACTGGCCGCTGCGAGACTCAGCACTGTACGGCGTGACGGTGATCCGGTCATGGTGGTGCCTCTTTCGTTCAGTCGGTAAGGGGTTTCTCAGGCCGCCGGCTCGACCGTGACCCGGAGGCTGCCGGCGCGGGCCTCCTCGAATGAGAGGACCGCACCGGTGGACGGCTCGGTCCACGATGTGCCCGGCTGGAACGGGGCGTCGTCGAGGCGGTGGGCCGACTCGGGCGTCGCGTCCACGACCCGAATCGGTCCGTGGCCGGTCCGCACGCTGGTGTCGACGGTGTAGACGAGGGCGCCCGAGGTCAGGATCTCCCGGTCGTACCGGATGGCCTGACGGTTCTCGACCACGACGGCTTTCGTCTCCGAGACGGGCAGTACCACCATCGCGTGACCAGAGGGCTTGCCCGTCGTCGACTTCTCGACCGGGACGATGGTCGTGGTCGTGGTCGTGGTCGTGCTCGAGTCGAGCGGTGCGCAGGCCACTTGCCGGTCACCCAGCCAGCCGAGCTGCCAGCGGTGCCAGGCGAAGTACTCGGGCGCTTGACCGGAGATCAGGCCCATCAGGTCCCAGCCGCCCACGGCAGCATGCCAGTTGCCCGGGTCATCCGTCGGCGCCTCGAACAGGTACAGGTCGGGCAGCCCGAGTGAATGCCCGCTCTCGTGGGCGAGTACCAGGCCGCCCCACCGCCACTGGTCGTAGCCGAAGGTGATCGCATGCGTGATGTGGTGCTCATCGACCGTGACGTCGAGGTGGTTGGTGGTGGGGGAGTAGGTGATGTTCTTCGCCTGCTCGGTGGCGACCACCCAGACCACGTCGGTGTCGGAGAAGTCGAAGTCCGCGTCGGCGGCCTCGATCGCGTCCTCGATGTACCGGACGTGGTCCTCGTAGCTCAGGCCCCGTTCGAAGGGGTATGAGGTCGATGGCTCGGGCATGCGTACCCAGCGGTCGGAGCTCGTGACCTCGACATCCAGCTTGCCGCCCGAGACGTTCTCGAGGTACTCGACGCCGGAGCGCAGGTTCGACTCGGCCTTGAGCAGCGAACCGCGGGTGGCGGGGTGATCCTCGAAATCGACGAAGAGCATCGCCGACTTGAGCTTCCCGACGGCGGGCAGGGCCTGGTTGTCGACAGGGAAGCCGGAGCCCAGGTCGTCGGTCGCAGCGGGCAGCTTGCACCGCGCAGTGTTCGAAGCGGGTGCAGCGTGCGCGCGTTCACTGGCAGGCGGTGCTGCCCCGACGCCGGTGAAGAGGAGGGCGGCGATCGCTATCGAGGCGCTTCGTCTTCTACGCAAGGCTGTCTCCTGCTCTGAGGGGCGCGACGCGGGGTCGGGACATGCCTGATGATCCGAGTCCGTGACCTGCTGCCGGACTCACACAGCTCAATGGGTGACAGGTGACATGTGATATAGCACAGACCGTGAGGCGTCTGTAAACCCCCACGACGCGATCCGCAGCGGCGTGCCGCCCATGACCCGCCCGTCCGCGAGGCGACCTGACGGGACGTCAGAATGAGCCTCTGTCGTCGCCCTGGTGAGCTTCTTGCGGCAGGTCTGGGCAGTGACGGGGCCGAGGAAGGCGGCGGTCGCGCTGCGAGAGAGATCTACGCGGAGCGTTGACGCCCCTGCCCGTTCACCCTATCTTCGCGTTCGAAGTTATGGATAGCGTTCGATATCACGAACACGTGGGGCCATGGGCCCGCGCGACCGGACTCCTGAGGGGAGCGACGCGAGCCGCACCGAAGATCCCGCCGAGAGACGCCTCGCAGACCTCGGTCAAAGACGCGTGCTGAGGGAGAAGACGATGACAGAACAAGCCCCGCACACCCCCCTGGACAGACGGCACTTCATCGCGACGGCGGCCGGAGGCGCCGCGGCCGCGGTGCTCACCACGGCCGGCAGCGGTACGGCGCACGCGAGCACTCCGCGCGACGGCGTCGGGACGCAGCGGGCGGCGGTGCGGGACGGCGCGGTCCGGCCGTTCCCACTCGACGCCGTGACCCTGCTCCCGGGCGCCTTCCAGGACAACCAGGCGCGCAACACCGCCTACCTGCGTTTCGTCGACATCGATCGGCTGCTGCACACCTTCCGCCTCAACGTCGGTCTGCCGAGCGGCTCACAGCCGTGCGGCGGCTGGGAGGCCCCGAAAGTCGAGCTGCGCGGCCACAGCACCGGGCATCTGCTCTCCGGGCTCGCCCTCACCTACGCCCATACCGGGGACGAGGCGCTGCGCGACAAGGGCCGCAGGCTGGTCGCCGCGCTCGCCGAGTGCCAGGCCGCGTCGCCCCGGGCCGGATACGGCAAGGGCTATGTGTCGGCGTTCCCGGAGAGCTTCTTCGACCGGCTGGAGGCCGGCACCGAAGTCTGGGCGCCGTACTACACCATCCACAAGATCATGGCCGGGTTCGTCGACCAGTACCGGCTGGCGGGCAGCGAGCAGGCCCTCGACGTCGTGCTGCGCCAGGCCGCCTGGGTGGACGCGCGGACGGCAAAGCTGAGCTACGACCGGATGCAGCGCGTTCTGCAGACGGAGTTCGGCGGTATGAACGACGTCCTCGCCGACCTGCACGCGATCACCGGCGACACCAAGTGGCTGGAGGTCGCCGAGCGGTTCACCCACGCCCACGTCGTCGATCCCCTCGCGAGGAACGAGGACCGGCTCGCCGGACTCCACGCCAACACCCAGATACCGAAGATGGTCGGCGCAATCCGGCTCTGGGAGGAGGGGCTGAGCGACCGGTACCGCACCATCGCCGAGAACTTCTGGCAGATCGTCACCGACCACCACACATACGTCATCGGCGGCAACAGCAACGGTGAGGCGTTCCACGCACCGGACGCCATCGCCTCCCAGCTGTCCAATGGCTGTTGCGAGAACTGCAACACCTACAACATGCTCAAGCTCACGCGGCTGATGCACTTCCATGCGCCCGAACGCACCGACCTGCTCGACTACTACGAGCGCGCCTTGTTCAACCAGATGCTCGGGGAGCAGGACCCGGACTCCGAACACGGCTTCAATATCTACTACACCGGCCTGGCGCCGGGATCCTTCAAGCAGCAGCCGTCCTTCATGGGCAGCGACCCGAACGCCTACTCCACGGACTACGACAACTTCTCCTGCGACCACGGCACCGGCATGGAGACGCAGGCGAAGTTCGCGGACACCGTCTACACGCACCGCGCCGACAGCCTGCTCGTCAACCTCTTCATCCCGTCCGAGGTGACGTGGCGGGAGAAGGGCATCACCTGGCGGCAGACCACCGACTTCCCGGACCGGTCCTCGACCCTCCTCACCGTCGCCTCCGGGGAGGCGGAACACGAGCTGCGCATCCGCATCCCGTCCTGGGCCTCCGGCGCGCGGGTCAAACTGGACGGCCGGATGCTCCAGGACCGCCCGAAGCCCGGCAGCTGGCTGGTGCTGGACCGCCGGTGGCGGGCCGGGGACCGGGTGGAGGTGACGCTTCCGATGCGGCTGACGACCGAGCCGACGCCGGACGACCCGGATGTGCAGGCGGTGCTGTACGGGCCGGTGGTACTCGCCGGGGCGTACGGTGACCGCGGCGCGATGCGCATGCCACGGCTCGACCCGGAGACCGTGGAGAAGCAGACGGCCGTCCCGATGCGGTTCACCGCCCGCGCCGACGACGAGGCCGTCACCCTCCTGCCGATCGCGCGCGTGCACCATCAGCGCTACAACGTCTACTGGCTGACCGGCGAACCGCCGTCGCCCCCGCCCGCGTTCGCCGCCTGGTACCGCTTCGACGAGACCTCTGGGACGACGGCGGTCGACGCGACCGGCAACGACAAGGCCGCGCAGCTGGTGGGCGGCGCATCATGGGCCACCGGGAAGACAGGTGGCGCCGTGGCCCTGGACGGCGGGGGCGGGCATGTGCGGCTCGCGGAGGACATCCTCGTGGGAGCGTCCGCGTACTCCGTCGCGACCTGGGTCAAGCTCGACGGACAGCCGGCGACCTGGAGCAGGATCTTCGACTTCGGCACCGGCGCGACGGCCAACATGTTCCTGACCCCGTGCAGCGACGCGGGAACCCTGCGGTACGCCATCACCGTCGGAGGAGGCGGAACCGAGCAGCGCATCGACGCCGACCCGCTGCCGACGGGTGAGTGGGTGCACGTCGCCGTGGCATACGGGAAGGGGACGGCGGTGTTGTACGTGAACGGCCGCGAGGCGGGGCGCAACGAGAAGGTCACCGCCCAGCCGGACTGGTTCGGCAACCACATCCCCGCTGCCTACATCGGCAAGTCGCAGTACCCCGACCCGTACCTCAAGGCGGCGGTCGACGACTTCCGCGTATACGGGAAGACGCTGACAGCGGCCG
Organism: Streptomyces sp. NPDC000151; assembly: GCF_040301705.1. Classification (NCBI taxonomy): domain Bacteria; kingdom Bacillati; phylum Actinomycetota; class Actinomycetes; order Kitasatosporales; family Streptomycetaceae; genus Streptomyces; species Streptomyces sp. NPDC000151. Next base: position 183,481 of record NZ_JBEPFC010000001.1, read on the forward strand.
AGATCGCAGCCCTGGCACAAGGCTGACGCTTCACCCGCCCCGGGTCGGCCGGATCCACCGCATCTGGCCGGCCCCGCCGCGGCGGGCGGCCTCAAGGGATACCGCGGTCGGTGAGGGCATGGGCCGCCGTAGTGAGGGCAGCGAGGTATAGAGGTATAGGAGGAGTCCGAGCGTCCGTCTCCTTCGTCTCGTCCATTCGTCCACTCGTCCCGCTGAGGCGTCCCTCTTGCCGCACAGCAGGCTCGGCGGAGAATCCGCCGGCGCCCGCGGGCAACTGATGTGCTCCATGTTGCGTCTCCCCCTCTGACGACCAGTGGCCGATGCCGCTGAACAGCGACTGCCGGCTGCCGTGCGCCACGCGCGGCACCCGCGGTCGTGACCAGGAGATCGAGTACCCTTCCCTGACGTGCGGCATCGCGCGTCAGGGGGCGGCCCGTACGAGGGCCCGATATGAGGTGGAGGAAGCCGCGTTGCACGTCCAGGAGTGGCTCGAGTCCGTACCGGCGGTGAGCGTCTACCTCCTGGTGGGGGTGGTCATCGGGCTGGAGAGCCTGGGCATTCCGCTGCCGGGCGAGATCGTTCTCGTCAGCGCGTCCCTGCTGGCCGCGACGCAGGACCACATCAACCCGGTCGTGCTGGGGCTGTGTGCGTCGGTCGGCGCGATCGTCGGCGACTCCATTGGGTACGTCATCGGCCGCAAGGGCGGCCAGCCACTGCTGGACTGGGCCGGGCGGAAATTCCCGCGCCACTTCGGGCCAGAGCACGTCGCGATGGCCGAAGCGAAGTTCGACAAGTGGGGCATGTGGGCGGTCTTCTTCGGACGGTTCATCGCCCTGCTGCGGATCTTCGCCGGACCGCTGTCGGGCGTGCTGAGGATGCCGTACTGGAAGTTCCTCATCGCGAACGTCCTCGGCGGCATCGTCTGGGCAGGCGGCACCACCGCGCTGATCTACAGCGTCGGCATCGTCGCGGAGCCCTGGCTGAAGCGCTTCTCCTGGCTGGGCCTGGTCGCCGCGCTCCTCTTCGGCCTCGGCTCGCTGGTCGTCATGAAGCGTCGGGCGGCCAAGGCCACCGCTGACCAGCAGGACCGTCAGCCGGCCGCCACGGCGGCCACGGACTGACCGCTGCCCGGATCACTCCGTGGCGTGCGTGGTCACCTTCGGCACGTGTCTCACGCGACGCCGGTGTCCGTCCCTCGTGATCTCCTCTTGTGATCTTCGCCCCAGTGAGGCGAGGCCCCGACGTGCGTCGCCTACGGTGCTCTCGGCGCAACACGATCAGCGACTGCCGTGCCGGTGTCCGCGTAGGCGTAGGCGTCGGTGTCAGTGTCGGTGACACCGACGTGGCACCCACACCGCCACTGATACGGCACTGACACCGTGTGCCGCCGCCCGGTACACGTACTTGACGACACGCGACGAGACACGTGACGACACGCGACGAGGAGACAGCGATGGCGGAACAGGCATTGATTTCCGGGGTCGGCGGGCCGGAGCCGAGGATCGCCCCCGAGGCGTTCACCGCTCCCACCTCCGTCGTACTCGGCGAGGTCACCATGGCTGCCGGTTCGAGCGTCTGGTACCAGAGCGTCCTGCGGGCCGACGGCGGCCCCATCGCGATCGGTGCCGAGAGCAACATCCAGGACAACTGCACCGTGCACGTCGACCCCGGCTTCCCGGTCACGGTCGGCGAGCGCGTGTCGGTCGGGCACAACGCGGTACTGCACGGCTGCACCATCGAGGACGACGTACTGGTCGGCATGGGCGCCACGGTCCTGAACGGCGCCCACATCGGCGCCGGCTCCCTCGTCGCCGCGCAGGCCCTGGTCCCGCAGGGGATGCAGGTGCCGCCCGGTTCGCTGGTTGCCGGAGTGCCGGCCAAGGTCAAGCGCGAGCTGACCGACGAAGAACGCGAGTCCATCAAGCTGAACGCCGCCGTCTACGTCGACCTGGCCATCCGCCACCGCCAGACGGTCCAGCCCGCCAACGACTCAACCAAGCCGACCCAGCCCGACGAGGCATAGCCGCCGTAGCTGTAGCCGTAGCCGCCGGTGACCGACTACCGACGCCGAGCCGCGGCTGAGCCGAAGCCGAGCTGCGCGTAGCGGGCACCGGGGCAGCAACAGGGGGCGGTGACGGGCGCCGAGCCGCGGCTCCAGCTGGGGCCCGGCCCGGACCCGATCCGCCGCCGGCACCAGCTGTACGGCTGCGACTGGCGCCCGCAATCCGGTTCGCCGCGTACGGCCCCGGCACCCGGGCACCCCCGGCGCCGGCCGCCGGTGCCCGAACGAGGCGCGGGCTGGTACCGCGGACCGGGGCCGGTACCGCGGACGGGCCGGCACTGCAGACCGGGCCGAGCGGGGCCCGGCAGGCGGAGCCGTCCCTCGCCGGGGAATCAGCCCGGCTGGCTGCTGTCCTTCAGCGTGCCCCAGCCGTGCCAGCGGTCGATCTCGATCCAGGCGCTGACCCGCTTGCGGTCCCGCTGTGGGTACTCCTTTCCCATGTAGTGCTGGGCCAGCCGGTCGATGTCGGCCAGGCCCTCGTCGTCACGCAGCTCGACGACGCGCCCGATGATGCTGATGTGCGTGTACCAGCTCTCCTCGTCGAGCACGGTGAGCGTCACCCGCGGGTCCTTACGCACATGGCTCAGCCGCTTACGGCCTTCGTCCATGTTGACCAGCACCCGTCCGTCGTCCCAGAGGTACCAGGTGGCCGTGGACACCGGCTGGCCGTCGGACCGGAGCGTGGTGATGACAGCCGGATTCGGCTTCCGCAGCATGGCGACAGCGGTCTCGGGAAGCGGCGGATTCGACATGGACTCTCCTCCTCGTTGTGCTTGCGTTCACGTCCCACGGCCCAGGCACCGCACGGGCGGTTCCAGACACGAGACGCACCTGCACCGTGCCACATCCCGCTCGTCGCATCCCGCACCCACCCCCTCAGCGTCTGCCCTATGGCCTAGCGACCTATCACTTCTCTGCCTGTCACACGATCACCTGCCACCCGCCATCTGCCACCTATCGCCAAGCACCGACCACCTACCGCCGACGCACCACACCTGACGCTCCGTCGGTCACAGACCACAATCCACAGGCCACAAGCCGCCTTCCACCGCCCACTGCCACCGACAATGTGCGGCTGCTGCCCTCCCCGACCGCTCACCCCTCCTTCGCGCCCAGGACCAGTACCTGGATGGCCAGGACCGCGGCGCCGCGGGCCCACTGGTGGAAGTCGGAGACCTTGGTTTCCATGGCGATGGGGTCCGCCAAGGGGTGCCGGTTGGCGGATATGGCCTCCTCGACGGCCGGACCGGCGACATCCCCGGACCAATCGCCAGATCAATCTGCTGTTCTCCCAGTGATGTTCTCCCAGTGAGGGAAGCCCTCTCACTCAGCGAAGGGACCCATCTCCATGACGTTCTCCCTCGGAATCGTCGGCGCCGGGCAATTCTCCGGGCAGTTCGCCACGCTCTTCCACGCCCATCCCGGAGTCGGCGAGGTGTACGTCACCGATCTGCTCCCCGAGCGCGCCGAGCACCTGGTCGCCGCCGAGGGCCTCGCCGGCACGTACTCCTCGTACGAGGACATGCTCGCGTCGGATGTGGACGCCGTAGCGATCTTCACCCAGCGCTGGACCCACGGCCCGCTCGTCGTACAGGGGCTGCGGGCGGGCAAGCATGTGTACTCCGCAGTCCCGATGGCGGTGAGCGAGGAGGAGATCGCCGCCATCATCGACGCGGTCCGCGAGACCGGCCTGACGTACATGATGGGTGAGACCAGCCAGTACAACCCGGCCACCGTCTACGCCCGGAACCAGCTGGCGGACGACGCCTTCGGCCGGCTCTTCTACGCCGAGGGCGACTACGTCCACGACATGGACCTCGGCTTTTACGAGGCGTACCAGTACAGCGGCGGCGAGAACTGGAAGGCCACCGCCAGCTACCCGCCGCTGCTCTACCCGACCCACTCCGTCGGCGGCGTGCTCGGCGCGTGGCGGACGCATGCCGTGAGCGTCTCGGCCATCGGCGTCACGGACAACCGGGGGGACGGGGTGTTCGACAAGGGGGTGAGCCAGTTCGGTAACGACATGTCCAATGCGACGGCGCTGTTCGAGGTCGCGGGTGGCGGTGCGTTCCGTACAAACGAGTTCCGGAGGGTGGGCTACCCCTCCCACATAAGGGAGTCGCGCTTCCGGTTCTTCGGTACCGACGGCAGCATGGAGCAGCTCGCCGCGGTGAGCTGCTGGCAGGACAAGAAGGGGGTCAAGGACATCACCGAGCTCCTGCAGCCCAAGCCCACCCTGTCGCCCAACGACCCGTCGCTGCGCCACGTCGCACCCGCGCTGCGCGACGCGTTCACGTCAGGCTCGGCGCCCGTGCACGACCGGTCCCGGCTGCCGCGGGAGTTCGATCACATGCACAACGGTCATGAGGGGAGCCACCACTTCCTGGTCGACGACTTCGTCACCGCCGTCAACACCCGCATGCTGCCCTCCGTGAATGCCTGGGTCGCCGCCCGCTACACCCTGCCGGGCATCGTCGCCCATAAGTCGGCGCAGCGGGGCGGGGAGCGGCTGCCGGTACCGGACTTCGGGGACGCGCCGGAAGAGGTGTGAGGGGGAGAGGCCGCAAAGCTAGAGACGGAGGCGGAGGCGGAGGCGGAGATGTGAGGGTCGGGCCGGACCTGTCGAGCGAAGGGGGGCTTCCGGATGTACCGGTCCTGGTAGGGGGCGGGATGTGGTGGGCGGATGTCGGGGCCATGGGGTGAAGATCACAGCTCGGGGCGGGGTGCGTCGGTCTTACTGGTGAGTACGGTGAGCGGGTGCGTGCGAAGAAGAACGTGTTCTCATCTGTCGGGGCCTGGCGGCGCCGGGCCGCGTCGTGGGCCGTACACCGGGGTACGCGTTGGGTCCAGGAGGCCGGCGCGGTGACGGCCGAGCGGCCCGGGCCGTACCGTTTCCGCCGTATCGGGGGCGGTACCCGGCTCGCCTACCCCCAGGGCACGGTCTTCGGTGAGCAGTGGATCGAGTTGGGCGAGTACTGCATCATCGGCGAGCAGGTCACGCTGACCGCCGGAATGATGCCGGGGCTCGATCTCGGCCCGCACTCGGTGCTGCGGCTGGGCAATGGCGTCGTACTCGGCCGGGGCAGCCACGTCGTCGCCTCGCAGACGGTCACCATCGGCGACGAGGTCTATTGCGGCCCGTACGTCTACATCACCAGCGACAATCATTCGTACGACGATCCGGCGCAGCCGGTGGGCAAGCAGTGGCCGCGGACCGCGCCCGTCGAGATCGGCAGCGGGTCCTGGCTGGGTGCGGGCGCGGTGATCCTGCCGGGCGCGCGGCTGGGTCGGAACGTCGTGGTCGCGGCGGGCGCGGTCGTACGCGGTGAAGTGCCCGACCACGCCGTGGTCGCCGGGGCGCCCGCCAAGGTCGTCCGCACCTGGGATCCGGCGGCGGGCTGGCAGCCTCCGTTGCGTACGCCGCCGCCGGTACCGATCCCCGAGGGCGTCACCCCGGATCAGCTGCTGGCGCTGGCGGAGTCGGGGACCGACAGGCCCAGTGGGCACGGTCCGTACGGCGAGACCGGCGGCGCCGGCATCGTCAGTGAGGCCGGACGTGGACAGTAAGGCCGGCCAACCGCCGCTCCAACCACCGCTCCAACCACCGCTCCAACCGTCTCAATCACCTCACCCGCTGGAAGCAAGCAGAACCGTCCCCGCGAGGGCCAGTGAGGCGCCTGCTGTTTGGACGGCACGCAGCCGCTCCTTGAGTACGCCCATCGCGGCGACCGCGGTGACGACGGGGTAGAGCGAGGCGAGTACGGCGGCGATGGTGACCGGGCCGCTCTGCGTGGCGATGGCGTATGTGCCGTTGGCCGCGACGTCGGCGATGCCGACGAACGCCAGTGCCGGGAGCGCGGCGCGGATGACGGCCATACCGCCTTCGGGCAGTGCGGGTGTGCCGCGCCGGACCGCCACGTACAGGGCCGCGCCACCGACCGCGACGTTGCACACGCGCTGCACGAACAGGGCGAGGAAGAGCCCGGTCACGGTCGTGGACGCCTCGGAGATGAAGGCCATCACCGCGCCGAAACCGAATGCTGCGATGAGGGTCAGGACGACGGCCTCGCGCTTGACCGAACCGCCGCCGCGCTGCGGTCCGCCGGCCAGTACCACGCCGATGACGGCCACCGCCATACCTGCGATCTGCACCAGGCCCGGGCGTTCGCCGGCTATGAAGCCCACGCCGAGCGGCACGAGGACCGTGCCGAGTGAGGCGAGCGGCGAGACCACGCCCATTGGGCCGAGCGCGAGCGCGCGGTAGAAGCACAGCATGGCCGCCGGGCCGACGACGCCGGCCGCGACGGCGAACCACAGCTGCGGCGTCGCCGCGTGCCAGGCGCCGGTGGCGACGACGATCGCGCCGAGCACCGTCGCGGCGATCACCTGCGAGACTACCACGACGGTCAGTGCCTGCATGCGTCGGGTGAGCAGCCCGCCGCCGAAGTCGGCGGCTCCCCACAGAAAACTGCTGGCCAGAGCGAATACCGCGGTCATGGTGTCAGTCCTCGCAAGTACAGTGTGGTGAACGGTGAAGTGCAAGACAGCGTAGTGCAGAATGCTGGACTGTCACATTCATTTTATTGAACTGAACATTGAACTGAACTGGACTGGATGGAACGGTGACGGATCTCGATCAGCTCACGCAGTCGCTGGCGCGCAACCTCAAGCACTGGCGCACCGACAGGGGCTACACGCTCGATGCCCTGGCCGCCCGTGCGGGCGTGAGCCGCGGCATGATCATCCAGATCGAGCAGGCCCGGACGAACCCGAGCGTGGGGACGACCGTGAAGATCGCCGACGCGCTCGGCATCAGCATCACCACGCTTCTGGAGTACGACCAGGGGCCGCAGGTGCGGATCGTCGCGCCCGGCGACGCGGTACGGATGTGGTCCACCGAGACCGGCAGCCATACCTCGCTGCTCGTCGGCACGGAGGCGCCCGGCCCGTTCGAAATGTGGGACTGGCGGCTGATGCCGGGTGACCACAGTGAGTCGGATCCCCATCCGGCGGGGACGAAGGAGCTGATCCACGTACGTCGCGGGGAGCTGATCCTCGTCGTGGACGGGGCCGAACATGCGATACCGGCGGGCGCTTCGGCCACCTTCGAGGCGTCGGCCGCGCACGAGTACCGCAATGACGGCGAGGAGGTCGTGGAGATGACGATGGCGGTGATTGTTCCGTCCGGCCGTTGAGCCTGGCCGTTGAGTCTGGGAGTTGGGACAGGAGTCAGCTGTGCCCGTGACCCTGTTAGTTTGACGGACATGCCGACTTCAATGCCTCCGCCCTCTCCTTCCCCGGCCTCGTCTCCGTCCTCGTCTCCGTTCCCGTTCCCCTCCTCTTCGTCGTCGGCCACGCCCATGGACGCTTTCGATGATGTCCGGCCCGCCGTCGAGTGCCTGGATCTGCTGCCCGAGCCCGTTGCCGCCGCGATCCGCGACTGGCAGGGGCCGGTGGACGTCAAGCAGCTTGTTCACGTGGACACCGATCCGGCCATCGCCGACACTGCGCTGCTCGTCGAGCACTACGGTTCCTGGCTGCTCGAACAGTCCGCGAACTGCGTCGTGGTGGCGGGCAAGCGCGGCGACACCGTCACCCTCGCCGGCTGTGTGGTGCTCTCCACCACTCGTGTGGACGTGAATGGCGTCGTGCGCCGCGAACTGGGCTCCCGCAAGGCGTCGTTCGCCCCGATGGACACCGCGGTCGACCGCAGCGGCATGGAGTACGGCGGCATTACGCCCATCGGGCTGCCCGCCGACTGGCCGCTCCTGGTGGACGCGGCCGTCGCCGCCGCCCCGTACCTCCTGATCGGCAGCGGCGCCCGGCGCGGCAAGCTCATCGTCCCGGGCGAGGCGCTCGCGAACCTGCCGGGGGCGCGGGTGCTGGAAGGGCTGGGGCGCGCCGCCGGCTGAGCGGACGGGGGCGGGGGCGGGGGAGGCAGGTGGTCGGCGGCAGCGGCCAGGGTGCCGGCCGTGGTCAGAGCGCCGTGATGTCCGTGGCCGAGCCGAGGTACGTCTCGCCGAAGGCCGCCGCCGCTGCGTCCGACGCGAACAGTTGGCGCAGCCGGGCCGCCGCCGTGCCCGCGCGGAAGCGGTCGCCGGATGACGCCCCGTGCATCACCTCGGACAGCCACTGGGAGAACTCCTGGTACTGCCAGATCTTCCCCAGGCAGGCGTCCGAGTAGCGGGTGAGCGCCTGTTCGTCCCCCGTCGTGCAGGCCGCGATGAGCGCCTGGGCCAGCAGCAGTGCGTCGTGTACGGCCAGGTTCATGCCCTTGGCCGCGATCGGGGCGACCAGGTGGGCCGACTCGCCGGCGAGGTACAGGCGGCCGTATCCCATCGGCTCGACCACGTAGTTGTGCATGTCCAGGACCGTTTTCTCGATGATCCGGCCCTCGGTGAGCGGCTGTGCGCCGGTCGCGGCGAGGCGGGTGCGCAGCTCGCTCCAGATCCGTTCGTGCGGCCAGTTCGCCGGGTCGTCGCCCGGCGGGCACTCCAGGTAGTACCGGGTGACCTCGGGCGTGCGCGCCATCTGGGCGCTGAAGCCGCGCTCGTGGAGGCCGAAGACGACGCCCTCGGCGGACGGCGGGGCCTCGGCGAGCAGCGCGAGCCAGCCGATGCCGTAGTCCAGGCGGGAGATGCGGAGTTGGTCGGCGGGTATCGCGGCGCGAGCCACGCTCCGCGCGCCGTCGCAGCCGGCTATGTACGCGCAGTCGATGCGGCGCCGTTCGCCCGTCTCCGGGTCGGTGTACGAGACGGAGGGTCGGTCCGTGTCGATGCCGGTCGGCCGGACGTCCTGTACGCCGAAGCGGATGTCGCCGCGTGCCGTGTCCGCGTAGGCGGCGACCAGGTCCGTCACCAACAACGGCTGCGGGTAGACGAAATGGCTCTGCCCGGAGAACTTGCCCGGCTCCACAACGTGCCGCTCCCCGTCCCACCGGAACTCGAACGACCGCTGCCGCTCGGCCCGTTCCAGTAGCCCGTCGGCCAGCCCGTGCCGGTCCAGGGCACGTACCACCCACTCCTCGATGAAGCCGGCCCGCGGCCGCTGTTCGATGAACTCCCGGCTGCCCGCCTCCAGTACGACGCAGCCGACGCCGGCGGCGTGCAGGACGTTCGCGAGCGTCAGCCCGGCGGGGCCGGCGCCGATGATGACGACGGACGTGCGGTGCGCCTGGTCGGCGCGGGAGGACGCGGTGGCGGGGGAGTCGGCCACGATGGCGGTCCCTTCATGAGGGTGGGGGCGGCGGGGGGAAGGGGGAGCGGCGGTGCGGAAGGGAACGGGACTGGACGGGGCGGGGCGGGGCGACGACCAAAGTCGGAGCGACGACCAAAGTCGGAGTGAGGGCCGAAGTCGGAGTGGGGACCAGAACCAGAATCGGGACCAGATCCGGGTGGCAGTGTATGGCCGAAGTGGCAGGTCAGCGGCGGTGGGTGCGATGTATGGCCACGTACGAGCTGTGCCCACGCGTATGAGATGTGCCTATGTACGAGATGTGACTACGTGCGGCGTGCATTCGCGTAGGTGCGGACGTCGAGGGACAGGGGTGTCGAGTGTTCCGCGAAGCCGAGGCCGCGGTACAGGGCCTCCGCCTCGTCGGTGGCGTGCAGGTCGACTCGGGACACGCCCTGTTCGGCCAGCCACGTCAGCAGCGCTTCGGTCGTCGCGCGGGCGTACCCGCGGCCGCGGTACTCCGGGTCCGTGCACACGTTGAAGATGAAGGCGAAGCGTCCCGTGGGGTGCTGCGGTGCGGGGAGCCGCTGCTCGACCGTTCCCACCGCGCAGGCGGCCAGTCGGGGAGCAGTGCTTTCGTCCGCCGCGCCGTCCGCGTCCACGACGAAGGCGCCCAGCACCGGGTCGGGGCCCGAGAGCTGTCGGCGCGCGATCTCCGCGGCGCTCTCTTCCCAGCTGCCCGGCTCGTCGGAGCCGTTCATCGACGCGAACATCAGCCGACGCAGCCGTACCAGTTCCTCGGCGTCCTCGGGGCCTGCCTGTCGTATCTCGATCATGACCGGACGCTAGCGCACGCGCGCGGGGCGCCGGCGCACGTATGCGTACGTCGTGAGCGCAGCGCCTTGGCCATTAGCGGCTTTTTGGTTGTTTTGGGATCCTGGGAGAGGAGAACCGGTCCAGTGGAGGTGTGGAAGCCATGCCCGAACCAGGGAGCAAGAAGTTCGACAGGCGACGGGCGAAGCTCCGTCGGGAAGCCGAGGACCAGGGAATCCCGGACAAGCACGCGAACGAGGACGCGAAGGGGCGGCTCGAGGACGACCCGCACTGGCAGACCCACGGCCCCCGGACGGAGCGCGGGCTCGGCCCGAAGGGGCAGCGCAACGAACGCGACGACCAGCGGAACTCCTGAGGAGGACGCGGTGAGCAAGAGCAAGAACCCGCAGTCGAACGAACTGCGCCGCAGTGGCAAGAGCGCCGCCGTCCAGGACGCGGCCGAGGCCAAGGCGGGCTCCGACCGGAAGGTGGGCCCCGGCGGCGCCGAGCACGCGCACGGTACCGACAAGGGCCGCAAGGGCGGTGGCCCGGGTGGCGGCGTCCCTGCCGATCAGAGCCCCGAGCACCCGTAAGTCCGACGACGACGCCGACGGCGACCCGTAAGGCCGACGACGACCCGTACGCCTGTCGACGAGCCGTTAAGCCGTCGACCACCTCGACCACCCGTAACCCCCGTCCGCGCCCCGGCTCAGGCCGGGGCGCCGTCGGTTCTCAGCCCCAGCTGTCGGTTCTCAGCCCAGCCGGGGGATCTCGATCGCGGGGCAGCGGTCCATGACCATGTCGAGTCCGGCGGCGCGGGTGCGCTCGTACGCCGCCTCGTCGATGACGCCGAGCTGGAACCAGACCGCCTTGGCGCCGATGGCGACGGCCTGGTCGGCGACCTGTCCCGCGAGGGCGCTGTTCACGAAGGTGTCGACGACGTCGATCTCGAAGGGGATGGCGTCGAGGGAGGGGTAACCCCGTTCCCCGTGCACCGTCTCCGCCTTCGGGTGCACGGGGACGATCCGTTTGCCGAATCGCTGCAGTACGTCCGCGACGCCGTACGCGGCCCTCCGCTGGTTCGAGGACAGGCCCACGATGGCCCAGGTGTCCCCGAGCTCCGTCAGGATCTTGCGAATGGTCGCCGAGTCGTCATCGCCGTACATGGGTGCCTCCTGCGGTTGTCAGGTGAAAATATCAGTCCATGATGACGCCGATGTTCCGGCACCACGGCACCCGACCCACCTCGCTGACCGGGATGACCTGGGGTTTGTCCGGTCGGGAATGATTCTGCCGGGGTGTTCGTTGAAGAGGTCGGTCGCAGTTTTTGCTTGTGTTTGTGCAGTCGCATGCTCGCAGAGAAACGATGTTGCGAGCGCGGAGCTTTCCTTCCAGGAGCAGTCGCGTCGTGAGGCGGCCGGGATCTCGCACGGTGCGAGTTCCGACACAGCCCCTGTAAGGAGCAGAAAATGACCCAGGGCACCGTTAAGTGGTTCAACGCCGAGAAGGGCTTCGGCTTCATCGCCCAGGCCGACGGCCCGGACGTCTTCGTCCACTACTCGGAGATCGACGGCGCGGGCTTCCGCAGCCTCGATGAGAACCAGCAGGTCGAGTTCGACGTCGTCCAGGGCCCCAAGGGCCCGCAGGCCGTGGATGTCCGCGCGCTCTGAGCTGAGATGACATGACGAGGTGCCCGTACCGGAAGGTACGGGCACCTCGTTTTTGTAACCCCTGGTTCGTGGCTCCTGGCCGGAAAGCGTCTTACGGCCATGCTTGCAGCCGCTCTACGTTGACCTCGTGACCAGATTTCGAAATTGGTCATGAAGTCAGAGCGGTACATGGAGGAGGCGAGCAGGTGGAGCGTGGTGAGCGGATTCTGGAGGCGGCGGGGGAGCTGCTGGTCGCATGGGGGTACCGGCGCGTCACCATCGACGAGATCGCCCGTCGCGCCCAGGTCGGCAAGGGCACGGTCTACCTGCACTGGAAGACCAAGGACGCGCTCTTCCTGGCCGTCGTCCTGCAGGCCAAACTCCGCAGCCACCGTGCCCAGTCGGCCCGTATGCGCACCGACCCGCTGGAAGTGCTGCCCAGCCGGATGATGAGCGGGGTGTACCAGGATTTCCTGGCGGACCCCGTACTGCGCGCCTTCTACAACGACGACGCCGACGTTCTCGGCCAGTTCAACGACATCGCCAAGAAGGAGCTCGCCGAGCTCTCGGCGTACGGCGACCAGGTGGTGCGCCGTTACCTCGAAGTGCTGCGCGAACACGGGCTGGTGCGCACGGACATGGACGTCGTGCAGCAGCAGTACGCGCTGCTCGCGACGGCCTCCGGCTTCTTCCTGTCCGAAGCGCTGCTGCACGACCGCGCCCCGCACACCGCGGAGGACCGGTCCGCCATCCTCGCCCACACGATCCGGAGTGCGCTGGAGACCTCAGCCGACCCGGACCCCGGAACCGCCCCCGCCCCCGCCCGCACCCGCGCGGCCGCGGAAGCCGCCGCGTTGGAGATCATCCCGCTCTACGAGCGCCTCGAAGAGCTCAGCGAGCAGGAAATGCGGCGGCAATTGCGTCATTGACGTGACCGACCCCCCACGACCTGGAGGAGAACGCACGATGACCGAAGCACCCGCCACCCCGGCCTCCCCGATGACCGCCCACGTCGGCAAGCACCCCGGCGAGCCGAACGTCGCCGACCCCGCGCTCCTCGCCGACCCGTTCGGCGGCTACGGCGCGCTGCGGGAGAAGGGGCCCGTCGTCCGCGGCCGGTTCGTGGACGACTCGCCCGTATGGTTCGTGACCCGTTTCGACGAGGTACGCGCAGTCCTGCGGGATCAGCGGTTCGTGAACAACCCGGCGGTGGTGGCGGCGGACGGTACGCGCGAGGACCCGCTGATCCGGCTGCTGGACATGCTCGGCATGCCCGAGCACCTGCACGTCTACATGCGCGGCTCCATCCTCAACAACGACGCCCCCGACCACACCCGGCTCCGTCGCCTGGTGTCGCGCGCTTTCACGGCGCGCAAGATCACCGATCTGCGGCCGCGGGTCGAGGAGATAGCCGACGACCTGCTGAACCGCCTCCCCGAGCACGCCGAGGACGGCGTCGTCGACCTCCTCGAACACTTCGCGTACCCGCTGCCCATCACCGTCATCTGTGAGCTGGTCGGCATCGCGGAGGAGGACCGCCCGCAGTGGCGGGCCTGGGGCGCCGACCTCCTCACGATGGACCCGGAGCGGATGGGCCGGACGTTCCCCGCCATGATCGAGCACATACACGAGCTGGTCAGGGAGCGGCGCGGCGCGCTCACCGATGACCTCATCAGCGAGCTGATACGGGCCCATGACGACGACGGCGGCCGGCTCAGCGACGTCGAGATGGTCACCATGATCCTCACGCTGGTCCTGGCCGGGCACGAGACCACGGCGCATCTCATCACCAACGGCACGGCCGCGCTGCTCACCCATCCCGACCAGCTGAGCCTGTTCCGGTCGGACCCGGCGCTGCTCCCGTCCGCCGTCCACGAGCTGCTGCGCTGGTGCGGGCCGGTGCACATGACCCAGCTGCGGTACGCCGCCGAGGACGCCGACATTGCCGGTACCCGCATCCGCAAGGGTGAGGCCGTGCAGCTGCTCCTGGTCGCCGCCAACCGCGATCCCCGCCACTACGCCGACCCCGACCGGCTCGACCTGACCCGCCACCCGGCCGGGCGCGCCGAGGACCACGTCGGCTTCGGCCACGGCATGCACTACTGCCTGGGTGCCTCGCTCGCCCGCCAGGAGGGCGAAGTCGCGTTCGGCCGGCTGTTCGCCCGGTACCCCGGCCTGTCCCTCGCCGTCGACCCGGCGGAGCTGCAGCGGGCACCGGTACCGGGCAGCTGGCGGCTGACCGCCCTGCCGGTCCGTCTGTCGAGGCTGTAGGGAACGGTGACCGCCCTGCCCGTCCGCTTTAGGGGCTGCAGGGGCTGCAGGGGCCGGTGACCGTCCTGCCGGTCCGCCTGTGGCGGGGCCCGGGCCGCCCCGTAGGGTGGCGTGATGCAGGAGCAGTACGTCACCCTCGCCGCCGAAGGCGTCCACGAGATCGAGATCAACAAGTCTCGCTTCATCTGCGCGCTCGCGCCGGTGGCGAGTGAGGCCGAGGCGCAGGAGTTCATCGCGCGCATCCGCAAGGAGCACCCGACCGCCCGGCACAACTGCTTCGCGTACGTCATCGGCGCCGACGGCGGCGTCCAGAAGGCGAGCGACGACGGTGAGCCGGGCGGCACGGCGGGCGTCCCGATGCTGCAGATGCTCGTGCGGCGCGAGATGCGGTACGTCGTCGCCGTCGTCACCCGCTACTTCGGCGGCATCAAGCTCGGCGCGGGCGGGCTGATCAGGGCGTACGGCGGGGTGGTCGGGGAGGCCCTGGACGCGCTGGGCACCGTCACCCGCCGCCGGTTCCGGCTGGTCACGGTCACCGTCGACCACCAGCGGGCCGGCAAGGTCGAGAACGACCTGCGAGCCACCGGGCGCGACGTCCGGGACGTCCGCTACGCCGAGGCGGTCACCTTCGAGATCGGCCTCCCCGAGAGCGAGCTGCCCGCCTTCCGTGCCTGGCTCGCCGACGCCACCGCCGGCACGGCCACGCTGGAGCTGGGCGGCGAGGCGTACGGAGAGTAGCCGTACGGAGAGTAGCCGTACAGGGAGTGGCCCTGCGGCCAGTAGTCCTGCGGCCAGTAGTCCCACGCGGAGTAGTCCTACGGCGGCGTAGCGGGGTTGTCCTGATTGAGCCCCGCGGTGCCGGGTAACCGGTCACGTGCGGGGCGAGCAGGATTGTCCCTTTCAACGCGTGAGGAGGTGCGATGACCAGCACCGCTGCACCGAATCCCGAAACGTACGGGCCCGCGCCCGGATCCGCTCCCCGCGACCCGGAACCCGTACCGCGCGATCCCGAACCGCCCGAGCAGACCCCCGACGAACCGGCGCCCGTCACCCCCGGCCCGGCGGCGCCCGACGCGCCTCCGGACGAGCAGCCGGAGACCCCGCCCGGCGCCCCGGCGCCGGAGCCACCCGACTGATGACCGACGGCGGCGGGCCGGACGGCCGGGTCAGAGGCCGGCGCGAGACCCCCGAGGAGCGGGCGGACCGGCGATGGGCGGAGCTGCTCCAGGAGCTGCGCGTCGCGCAGACCGGCGTACAGATCCTCTTCGGCTTCCTGCTCACCGTCGTCTTCCAGCCCGGTTTCGCGCGCCTGGACGACATCGGCCGGGACATCTACGTCGTCACGGTCGTGCTCGGCGCCGCGACGACCGGCTCCCTCATCGGCCCGGTGTCGCTGCACCGGCTCGTGACGGGGCACCGCCTCAAGCCGCAGACGGTGACGTGGGCCTCCCGCCTCACCGTGCTCGGGCTGGTGCTGCTGCTGTGCACGATGGCGTCGGCCATGCTGCTCATCCTGCGCGTCGCGCTGCACGGCTCCGGTGCGCTGTGGCTGGTGGGCGGGATGCTCGTGTGGTTCATCCTGTGCTGGTTCGCGCTCCCGGTGTACGCGCGGCGCAGCGCTTCCCGTCGCCACGGCTCCGATCAGGATCAGGGATGACCGGGATGACAGGGATGACAGGGATGAACACGCGGGATCAGCGCGGGAGGAGTACCGGCGTGAGGTCCGGGTCCTCGAAGTCCTTGTCGTCGAAGGGGTAGAGGGGGCGCTCGACACGGTGGTGGCCCAGGCGGAGCAGGTCCTGGTCGACGCCGCCGGGGGTCAGCGCGAGCAGCCAGTCGGCGGCCATGTCGTACAGCTCCGGCTCCAGGTAGCCGATCTTGACGACGACCAGGTCGTACGCCGTCGGATCCAGTGCGCCGAAGTCGGCACGTGTGTGGAACGGCGTGCGGCGTTCGGTGAGCACGACGGTGACGCCGCCGCGGGTGACGGCGGCGCGGCGGCCGCCCTGCTCATAGGCGGGATTGCCCCGCGGGGCGTCGCCCGATGCGGGGGCCGGGCCTTCCAACGCCGTGACCGTGCCGGTCAGTTCGTACGGCGCGGCGTGCGGGCCCGTGCCCGCGCTGAAGCGGCCGCCCACCGACAGGGTCACCTCGGCGCCCACGCCCGCGGCGAAGCACGCGGCGACCGCTTGCGGGTCCGTGATACCCGGGTGCAGCGCGGTGACCCGGCCGCTCGCCAGGCCCTCGTGCGCGAGCAGCCGGCCGAGCATGTACGCGAGGTCGCCGGCCCCGCCCGCGGTCGGGTTGTCGCCGGAGTCGCTGATCAGGAAGGGGCGGGCGGGGGACGCGACGGCGCGGCGGACGCAGCCGTCGGCGTCGTCGGTCGGGCCGACGAAGACGAAGTCGCGGCGTACGTCCCAGTACCGCTGGGCGAGCGAACGGGCCTGGTCGCGGGCCAGGTCCGGATCGTCGCCCGTGACCACGACGGCGGCCCGGCAGCGGGGCTCGTCGGCCCACGCGTACCCGACCCAGACCGCCGCGTCGACGATGCCGTCCAGCGCCTCGACGGCGGCGAGCCGCCCGTACAGGGACTTCGCCGGCTCCAGGCGGGTGCTGGTCTTCTCGCCGGGGAGCAGGACCGGCACCTGTACCCACGCGCGGTGCGGACGGCCGAGCCCCGCGGCCAGCCGCTCGACGAGCTTGCGGGCGGCGCGTTCGCGGGTCTCCCAGGCGTCCTCGTGCGGCGCGAGGCGGTGCGCGGTGAGCAGGTCGAGGGGTTCGGCGAAGGCCCGCGAGACATTGCCGTGCAGATCCATCGCGGCGGAGATCAGCGCGTCGGGGCCGATGGCGTCCCGTACGGCCGCAGTGAGATCCGCTTCCGCGTCGTCCATGCCGACGACGCTCATCGCGCCGTGGATGTCGTAGACAAGTCCGTCCAGCGGCCCTGATTCCCTGATCCGGTCCGTGAGTTCGGCCTTGACGCGGTCGTACGTGGCGCGCTCGACCGGTCCGCCGGGCAGGGCGACGGCGTGCACGAGCGGCACCCACTCCACGAGGTCGGCGAGATCGCTCTCGGGCTGCGTCCAGGTGTAGCGGTCCAGCAGTTCGCCGTCGCGGGTGACGCGGAAGTCGTCGTACGCCGAGCGGTGCGGGCAGAACTGGCTGGACTCGATGGACATACCCCCGATGGCGATTCTGAGCATGGCAACTCCCGTGTGGAACAAGGCGGTGGGGAAATCAGTGCGGGCTGATGGCAGAGGGCAGTTCGTGCAGAGCGGCGTATCCCGCGCCCAGCAGCCCGGCGTCCGGGCCGCCGCTCGCCGCCACGATCGTCAGATCGCTCGTCGCCATCGGCAGGCAGCGCTCGTACAGGACCCCGCGCACCGCCGCGACCAGCGGCTCCGCGCCCGCCAGCGCGCCGCCGAGCACCACCGCCTCGGGGTTGAAGAAGTTGACGACGACGGAGAGCACCGCGCCGATGTGCCGCCCCGCCTGCCGGACCAGCGTCGTTGCGTGCGGCTCGCCGTGCTCGACCAGGCGGAGGATGTCGGCGGCGGAGTCCGCCTCGATGGACTCGGCCCGCAGCGCGGCGGCGATCGCGGCGCCGCTCGCCACCGTCTCCAGGCAGCCGACGTTGCCGCAGGAACACGGGCGTTCGGCGGCCGCGTCCACCCGGACGTGGCTGATGTCGCCCGCCGAGCCGCGGGCGCCGCGGTAGAGCCGGCCGTGGCTGATGACACCGGAGCCGATGCCGCGGCCCGCCTTGACGACGACCAGGTGGCGCAGTGCGGCGTGGGCCGCGCGGTGTTCGCCCAGCGCCAGGGCGTTGGCGTCGTTGTCGACGGCGACGGGGAGCCCGAGGCGGTCCGCGAGCGTGTCGCGCAGCTCGTACAGATGCCAGCCGGGCATCCGGGACGGGGCGATGACCCGGCCGGACGCCGGGTCGACGGGGCCGGGGAAGGCGATACCGACGCCGCGTACCGTACGGCCCGCCGCGCGCTGCCGGTCGGCGAGGGACGCCAGGCGCTCGGCGAGCAGCTCGACGGCCGGGCCGGGCCCGGCCGTCAGGTCGTACGCCTGCTCCTCGACGTCGAAGGCCGCGCCGGTCAGGGCCACGGCGCCGGTACGGATGTGACGGCTGCCCAGGTCGGCGGCGAGCGCGACGGCGCCGCTGTCCGGGACGCGCAGCAGGCGCGGGCGGCGGCCGCCGCGCGAGGCGCCCTCGCCGTCCTCGGCCAGCAGCCCGGCGTCGACCAGCTCCTGGACGCGCGCCGAGACGGTCGAGGCGGCGAGCCCCAGCTCCCGTACGAGGTCGGCGCGGGAGGCGGCGGAGCCGTTCGCGACGAGTTCGAGGACGTGCGCGGCGGATCCGGGCTGCTCCTCGGCGGCGGTCATGGTGACGCGAGCCTTTCGGTGACGACGGTGTGGCTTCCTGACGGTGATGACTTCCTTCGATTCTCGAAGAAAGAGAGGGAAGGAACTGCGGGCCAGTGAACAGTAGTTGCGGGAGTTGCGCCAGACCCTTGACTTCTTTTCGCGGTCATCCGTACTTTGCTCGCTATCTTCGGCCGGTCGACCACAGCGGAGGCAGCATGGGACCGCGTTCCACCCGAATACGCGGCCCGCTGACGGCCATCGGTGCTGCCCTGCTCGTCCTCGCGCTCCTCGCCGGCTGCGCCCCGAGGGGCGAACGGGTCACCGGCCTCGGCGCCACGGGCGGCACGAGAGTCGAGGGCGGCACCGCGACCATGGCGCTGCCGCCCGCCGCCACCCCCAACTGGATCTTCCCGATCGCGGCGCCCGGCTACCTCGCGTCGTACAACAGCGCCATCCAGAACCTGCTGTTCCTGCCGCTCTACACGCCCGAGCCCAAGGGCGACGCGCTCACCATGGAAAGCCGGCGCAACCTCGCGCGGCAGCCCCGCTACAGCGACGGCAACAGAACGGTGACCGTCACCCTGAAGCCGGGGTACGAGTGGTCCGACGGCAAAGCCGTCACCGCCCGCGACGTCGCCTTCTGGTTCGATCTGATCCGGCACAACAAGAAGGAGTGGGTCGGGTACTCGCCCGGTCTCATGCCGGACGACGTCAAGCGGTTCGAGGTCGTCGGCGAGCGCACCTTCCGGCTCCGGCTCCGCCGCGCGTACAACCCCGCCTGGTTCACCGCCAACGAACTCCAGAACTTCACCGCGCTGCCCGAGCACGCCTGGAACCCGAAGGGCGAAGGGCCGAAGAAGGTCTTCGCGCGGCTGACGGGCCACGCCAAGAAGCTGTCGACGTTCGCCACCGATCCGCTGTGGAAGACCGTCGACGGCCCCTGGACCATCGAGAAGTGGAACACCTCCGGGCAGGTCACGCTGGTGCCCAACAAGAAGTACCGGGGCCCCGACAAGCCGCACCTCGACCGGGTCGTCCTCAAGCCCTTCACCACCGCCGACTCCGAGTTCAACGTGCTCCGCGCGGGCGGCGTCGACTACGGCTACATCCCGCCCTCCGTGATGGCCCAGTCCACGACCTTCAAGAAGCTCGGATACCGGATCGATCCCTGGGAAGGCTGGGCGATCACCTATCTCGTACTGAACTTCCACCACCCCACCGCCGGGCCCATGCTCCGCCAGACCTATCTCCGGCAGGCCCTGCAGCGCCTCATCGACCAGGAGTCCATCTCGCGCGTCATCTGGCACGGCAGCGCCGAGCCGACGCTCGGGCCCGTGCCCGCGAGCCTGATGGACCACAATCCGTACCCCTACGACCCGAAGGCGGCGGCGCGGCTCCTCGCGCGGCACGGCTGGCGGGCGCCGGCGGCGGACCCGGACGGGGTACTGCGCTGCGCGCGCCCCGGGACGGGGCCGGGGGAGTGCGGCAAGGGCATCGCCCGCGGTCAGGAGCTGCGGCTCGAACTGCTCACGGAGTCCGGCTCGACCGAGACCTCCAACACCATGCAGGAGATCAAGTCCTCCTTCGGCAAGGCGGGCGTCGCCCTCGACATCCGGCAGCAGCCGCTGAACACCGTCCTGGGCACGACCGTGCCCTGCGAGAGGACCGAGCCCGTCTGCTCGGCCTGGCAGCTGGGCTTCTTCGGCACCCAGGGCAGCTGGTACTTCCCGGTGAACCCCAGCGGCGAACAGCTCTTCGCCACGGGCGCGCCCTCCAACATGGGCAACTGGTCCGACCCCGCGACGGACCGGCTGATCAAGGCGACGGAGTTCTCCGACGACCCCGGCGCCATGCGGGACTACGGTCGCCGGGTCGCCGCACAGCTGCCCGTGCTCTGGACGCCCAACCCCGCCTACCAGGTCTCCGTCATCCGCAACGACCTGCGCGGCATCGACCAGAACCCGACCCTCACCCTGGCACCCCAGGACTGGTACTTCGTGAAGAAGGGGGGCCGGGACACATGACCCGCTTCCTGCTCACGCGGCTCGCGCAGGCCGCCGTCGTGCTCCTGCTCGTCTCCGTCATCGTCTTCGTCCTCCTGCACCTGCTGCCCGGCGGCCCGGCCCGCGCCATCCTCGGCGTCCAGGCCACCCCGCAGGCCGTCGCGCACTTCAACCACCAGCAGGGGTACGACCGTTCGCTGCCCGAGCAGTACGTGCTGTACCTCGGGCGGCTGTTCGGCGGCGACCTGGGGGAGTCCTACAAGCTCAACCAGTCCGTCACCTCGCTGCTGGGTGAGCGACTGCCCCGTACCGCGCTGCTCGCGGGCCTGGCGATCGCGCTCGCCGCCGTCCTCGCCGTGCCGCTCGGCATCCTGCAGGCCGTGCGCCGCGGAAAGGCCGCCGACCACGTCCTGACCGGCGCGGCCTTCCTCGCCTACGCCACGCCCGTCTTCTTCCTCGGCCTCGTCCTGATCCTGGTCTTCAGCCAGCAGTTCCCCGTCTTCCCCGCGCAGGCGCCGCAGGCCGACACCGTCGGCGGCATCCTCGGCGAGCCACGCGCCCTCGTGCTGCCCGTCGTGACCACGGCGCTCGGCATTATCGCCGCGTTCAGCCGCTACATGCGCTCGGCCGTGCTGGACAACCTCGGCGAGGAATACGTACGGACCGCGCGCGCCAAGGGCCAGTCCGGCGCCCGCATCATGGCCCGGCACGTGCTGCGCAACGCCCTCATCCCGCTCGCGACCCTCCTCGGGCTCTACCTCCCGACGCTCTTCAGCGGCACCCTCGTCGTCGAGTCGATGTTCAACTACCCCGGCATGGGGCTGCTGTTCTGGAACGCGGCGCAGGGCAGCGACTTCCCGGTGCTGCTCGGCGTCACCCTCGTCGTCGGCTGTGCGACCGTGCTCGGCTCGCTGCTCGCCGACATCGCGTATGCCCTGCTCGACCCGCGCATCAGGAGCGTCGCATGACCGCCGCCGAACTCCCCGTGCCCGGCGGCGCCGGCCCGGCCGCCGCCACGCCGAGCCTCGCCCGCCGCACCGCCGCCGGCTTCGCCCGCAACAGGCTCGCGCTCGCCGGACTGATCGTCCTCGCCGCGCTGCTCGCGCTCTGCTTCCTCGGCCCGCTGCTCCACCCCACCGACCAGGTCCACACCGACCTCTCCCGGGCCAGCCTCCCGCCCGGTACCGACGGGCACCTCCTCGGCACCACCGACCTCGGGTACGACATGCTCGGCCGGCTGATGTACGGCGGCCGGACCTCCCTCGAAGTGGGTCTCGCCGCCGGACTGCTCGCCACCCTCTTCGGGACGGTGTACGGGGCGGTCGCGGGGTACTTCGGGGGCTGGCTCGACGCCGCCATGATGCGGATCACCGACGCCGCGCTCGCCATCCCCGCGCTCTTCCTGCTGGTCGTGGTCGCCGCCATCGTCACGCCCAGCAAACCCGTCCTCATCCTCATCATCGCGTCCGTCGCCTGGCTCTCCCCGGCCCGGCTCATCCGCGGCGAGGCACTGGCCCTGCGCAGCCGGGACTACGTCCACGCCATGCGCCTGATGGGCGGCGGCGGAGGCCGGGCGGTCTTCCGGCACATCGTCCCGAACGCCCTCGGCACCGTCGTCGTCAACGCCACCTTCCAGATCGCCGACGCCATCCTCTACGTCGCCTACCTGTCCTTCCTCGGGCTGTCCATCCCACCGCCCGCCGCCGACTGGGGCTCGATGCTCTCCGCCGGCATCACCTACACCCAGGTCGGCCACTGGTGGCTGATCTTCCCGCCGGGCATCGCCATCGTCCTCGTCGTCGCCGCCTTCAACTTCCTCGGCGACGGCCTGCGGGACGCCTTCGACGTGCGACTCCAGAAGAACTGAGGCACCGTCATGACACCTCCGCTCCTCAGCATCGAGGACCTCAGCGTCGAGATCACCGGGCGTGGCCGCACCGTACAGGCCCTGGAGCGGGTCAGCCTCGACCTCGCCCCCGGAGAGGCCCTCGGCGTCGTCGGCGAATCCGGCTGCGGCAAGACCATCACCGCGCTGTCCGTACTCGGACTGCTCCCCGGCGGCGGGCGGATCACCGGCGGCCGCATCCGCTTCGACGGCACGAACCTTGCCGCCGCGCCCGAACGCACGCTGCGCGACGTCCGCGGCAACACCGTCGGCATGGTCTTCCAGGACCCGCTGACCTCCCTCAACCCCACCATGACCATCGGCGCCCAGGTCGCCGAGCCGCTCCTGCTGCACACCGGAGCGAGCCGCGCCGAGGCGTGGGAGCGGGCCGAGGAGATGCTGCGGCTCGTCGGGATGCCCCGCCCAGCCGAGCGGCTGAAGAACTACCCGCACCAGCTCAGCGGCGGGATGCGACAGCGCGTGGCCATCGCCATGGCGCTGATCTGCGAGCCCCGGCTGCTGATCGCCGACGAGCCGACCACAGCGCTGGACGTCACCACGCAGGCACAGATCCTGGAACTCATCGACGAGCTGCGGGACCGCCTCGGCATGGCGCTGATCCTGGTCACCCACGACCTCGGCGTGATCGCCCACCGGGTGGACCGGGTCGCGGTCATGTACGGCGGCAAGGTCGTCGAACAAGCCCCTGTGCACGACCTGTTCGCCGCACCCCGGCACCGCTACACCGAAGCCCTGCTCGCCGCGCTCCCCGAACGGGCCACCGACGCGGCACAGCCGCTGGCCACCATCCCCGGCCTGCCGCCCGCCCTCGACACCCTCCCGGCGGGCTGCCGCTTCGCGCCGCGCTGCGGCTACGCCACGGACGCCTGCCGCACCGACGCACCGGAGCTGACCGGCGACGCGGCCACCGCGCCCGGCCACCTCTTCGCCTGCTTCCACCCTGTCGGGCCCGCCCGCGAAGGCGCACCCGCCCAAGCCGTACAGGCGGCCGCCGCGCCCCCGGCCGCCACCGAGGAGCCGGACACCCTGCTGCGCCTGACCGACGTCGTCAAGGACTACCCCCTGCGGGCCGGCCCCTTCACCCTGCGGCGCGGCCCCGGACGCGGTGCCCGGCAGGTCAGCGCGGTGGCCGGGATCTCGCTGACCGTACGGCGCGGCGAGACGTACGGGATCGTGGGGGAGTCCGGCTGCGGCAAGTCCACCCTCGGCCGGCTCGTCGTCGGCCTGGAGGCGCCCACCTCCGGCACCATCCGCTTCGCCGGGCGCGACGTCGCCGCCCTGAGCGGCCGGGAGCTGCGCGCCCACCGCCGCGACGTCCAGCTGATGTTCCAGGACTCCTACGCCTCGATGGACCCGCGGATGCGCGTCGGCGCCATCCTGCGCGAACCGCTCGCCATTCAGGGCATCGGCGACCGCGCCGGGCAGCGGGCCAGGGTCGGCCGGCTGCTGGACGACGTGGGGCTGCCGCGCGGCGCCGCCGACCGCTATCCGCACGAGTTCTCCGGCGGCCAGCGGCAGCGCCTCGGCCTGGCTCGCGCGCTCGCCCTGGACCCCTCCCTCGTCGTCGCCGACGAGCCGGTCTCCGCGCTGGACGTGTCCGTACAGGCCCAGATCCTCAACCTCATGCGCGACCTGCAGCGCGAGAAGGGCATCGGCTACCTCTTCATCTCCCACGACCTGGCCGTCGTGCGCCACCTCGCCGACACCGTGGGCGTGATGTACCTCGGCAAGCTCGTGGAGACCGGGCCCGCCGAGGCCGTACTCGGCCGCCCGCTGCACCCGTACACGCGCGGCCTCCTCGACACGGTCAACATCCCCGACCCGCGGGCCGTGCCCGCCGCCGCGGCGCTGGGCGGCGAGACCCCCTCGGCCGCCGAGCCGCCCTCCGGCTGCCGCTTCCGCACCCGCTGCCCCGCCGCGCGGGAGCTGTGCGCGACCACCGAGCCGCCGCCCGCCGAGCCGGCGACGCCCGGACACCGCGTGGCCTGCCACTTTCCGCTCGCAGGCGTAGCCTCGGGAGTGCCGGTGCGCTGAGCGCCCGAGCACGGGATCCGTCCCGCTGTCCGTACTTCCTGCGGTTTCGGACGGGAGGTACCGGGGTGTCGTCCACGCGTGTCCCCGGCCCACGGATGACACTGTGGGGCGAATGGATCAGGCCGGGCCCGGACCCCGTGCGCCGCGGAGCGGGAGGCCGGTGCGGGGCAGCCCGGCCGGAGCGAAAGGAGTGACGTCCAGCATGGCGTCGACCGAACCTGTGCCAGGAGTTCCGTGCTGGGTCAGCCTGAGCGCGCGCGACCTGAAGGGGGCCGAGGAGTTCTACGGCGCGGTACTGGGCTGGACCTTCCGGCCCGGGGCGCTGGGCGAGGAGTTCTCCGTCGCCTACATGGACGACAATCCGGTCGCGGGCCTCGGCGAGCTCGCGGGTGCCCTGCACGTCGCCGTCGCCTGGACCCCCTATTTCGCCGTCGCGAACGCGAACGACTGCGCCGCCCGGATCAGGGAGCGCGGCGGCACGGTCGCCGTCGGCCCCCGGTCCTTCGGGCCCGGCCGCGCCGCGATCTCCGCCGACCGGGACGGCGCCACCTTCGGGATCTGGGAGGGGCGCGTCCCCGCCGGCTGGTCCGTCGGCCGGGGCAGCGCGCCGGCCTGGCTGGAGCTGCGGACGCGTGACGCGTTCGACGCCGCCATCTTCTACGCCGAGGTACTGCAGTGGGCGGCCGAGGAGGGCAAGGGCTGCGACGTGGCGTACGAGCAGGAGCGGGTGATCGTGCGGGAGGGCGACAACACGGTGGCCGAGCTGCGCGGGGGAGCGGTCGAGTCGGCGCCCGACCCGCACGTCCGGCCGCGCTGGCACGTGCACTTCTGCGTACCGGACGTGAAGGCGGCCGCCGAGGCCGCTGTCGCGACCGGGGGCGCGGTCGCCTCCCCGCCGGTGGAGACCGAGGGCGGCGGCCACCGCTCCGCCCTCCGCGACCCGGAGGGCGGCCTCTTCACGGTCACGGAAGGCATCTGAGGGCAGAGGCTCGCCCCCGTGCGTACCTCTACGGGTGCGTCTCCTCCACCAGTACCCGGACCGTGCCGAGCGTGGTGTCCGTGGCGTCCGGCAGGTTCATGCCCGCCTCGATGCCGGTGCGCAGGTAGTGCAGTACGGGCGCGGTGAGCCGTTCGCCGGGCAGGGCCGCGGGGATGCCGGGCGGGTACGGCGTCAGCATCTCCGCCGAGATCCGCCCGGCCGCCTCGGCCACCGGCACGTCCTCCGTCGCCCCGAAGAACCCGTCCCGCGGCAGGCACGCCTGCTCCAGCCGCAGCCCGGCCGGCGGCGGGATCTCGATCTCCGGCGCCGGCCGCAGCTCCGGCGCGGCCCGGCTGAGATCGTGCAGCGCGGCGAGCAGCCGGTCGGCGGTGCCGCGGTCGTCGGCGTGCGTGAGCTGCGTGCTGATCCGGCGGTGGTCGGCGAGATGGGCGTCGATGCCGCGGTGCGCGCGCAGCCAGTCGGCGCAGCAGTAGCCCGTCGTCCCCAGCCCGCTGACGTCGATCACCACGGGCAGCGGGTCGAAGTCGTGCCCGAGCCCGGGGCCGCAGAAGTCCGCCCGGTCGTTGACGTGCAGCCCGTCGATCTTCTCGATCCCGGTCCGCACCTCCGCCGCCAGCTCCAGCGCGTGGCCGAGCAGCGCCTCGCCGTGCAGCATCATCTGCCGCCGCCAGCCGTCCATGCCCGCGTACAGCAGTACCGAGGGGCTGGTGGTGCCGAGCAGGTCGGCGCGGGACTTCAGCAGCGCCGGGTCGATGAGGTCGCCGCCCAGATGGAACACCGACCCCTGCTCCAGGCCGCTGCCCATCTTGTGGATGCTGGTCACGCAGACGTCGGCGCCCGCGTCCATGGCCCAGGACGGCAGATCGGGGTGGAAGGGCAGATGAGCGCCCCACGCCTCGTCCACGATCAGCGGCCGGCCGCGGCGGTGGCAGACCTCGGCGATGGCCGCGATGTCGGCGCAGCTGCCGTACGGCGTGGGGCTGGTGACCAGCGCGCCGCGGGCGTCCGGGCAGGCGTCGAAGGCGGCTTCGTACGCCTGGGGCGAGGGCGCGTGCGCGAGGTGCCGGTCGGCGTCCCACTGCGGGTCCACCCAGACCGGGTTGACGCCCGACAGGATGAGACCGGACACGACGGATTTGTGCGCGTCCCGGCCGATCAGCAGCTTCTCGTGCGGCCCCGCGACGGCCAGCATCGCCGCCTTGACGGACAGGGAGCTGCCGCAGGTCGAGAAGAAGGTGTGCGACGCGTGCACGGCATCGGCCATCAGACGCTCGGCGCGCTCCAGCACCCGGCCCGAGGTCCGCCGGTCGTCCAGGCCCCCGCTGGCCAGCACGTCGCCGTGGAAGACGGCGTCGCCCAGCACCTCGCGGACGCGGTGATCGGCGCCGCGGGCCTGCTTGTGTCCGGGGGGCGTGAAGGAGAGCCGGCCGAGCTCGCGGTAGTCGGCGAGCGCTTCGAGAACCGGGGCCTGCGTGTGATCCTGTGCCATGTACCCACGGCTTCCCGCGGGCGGGTGACGTCAATCCGGGCATATGCCCTGAGCGGTAACGAGCCACCCTCCCCCGAACGCGCCCGGACGGAAGCCCGGCGGACGGCGGAGCGACGCATACTGGCGGCATGGACAGCGAGCCGTCGGACACATCGGGCGCCGATCGGGGCGACCGATACGCGCGCGAGCAAGAGGACCGCACGGCGGAGGAGCGAGACCGCAGTGCCGATGCACGGGACCGCGCCGCGGACGAGCGCGAACGCCTGGCGGATGAACGGGAACGCCTCGCCGACGAGCGGGAGCGCGCCGCGGACGACCGGGAGGTGCGCCTGCGTGAGCTGGAACGCCGGCTGGACCACCGCGCACAGCAGATGGGCTTGATGTCGGCCGGCAGCCGGCAGCGGTCCTACGAGGCGGTGGAGCGGTCCCGCGCCCTGCTCGACGCGACCGCCGCGGGCCTGGAGCGGAGTCACGCGGCGCTGCGCCGCGCGGACGCCAGTGACGACCGGGACCAGAAGGCCGTCGACCGGGAGCTCAGGGCTTCGGAGCGGCAGGGGGCGACCGGCCGCGGCGAACAGGGCCTCGACGACGAGGCGGACGTGGCGGACGCGGAAGTCCTCGGCGAGGCGGCGGACCCCGACGGCGTGGTGGCCCGGCTGCGTGCGCAGTTCCTCGCGGCGGCGGTCGGGCTGGCCGCCGCCGAGGAAGAGCTCGCCCGCCGCCACGACCGCCTCATGACGGAGTATCCGGACGCCGCTGACGACCACCGGCGCCAGGCCGAACGGTCCCGTGAGGTGGCACAGTGCGCGCGCGATGCCGTACAGCGGCTCTGCGGCGAGGTGTGACCGGTGATCCTCAGGTCCGGCTCCACGACCCCAGGACCATCAGCGTCTTCGTGCCTGTGACCCGGCCCGCGCTGCGCAGGCCGTCGATGACCTGCTGCAGATGGGCGATGTCGCGCACCCGGACCTGGATGAGGGCGTCCGGGTCGCCGGCGATGGTGAAGACGGCCTGTACTTCGGGGACGTTGTAGGCCGAGCGGACGATCTCGTTGACCCGCGTCGTGCCGGCGTACCGCAGCTCCACGAAGGCTTCGATGCCCCAGCCGAGCTTGCTCTGGTCGATCTGCACGGAGAAGCCGGTGATCACCCCGATGTCCTTGAGCCGGTCCACGCGCCGCTTGACCGCGGCGACCGACAGGCCCACCTCGGCGGACATCTCGGAGAAGGTCCGGCGGCCGTCCTCGCGCAGCAGTCGCAGCAGGCGGTGATCGATGTCGTCGACCTCAGTCATGCAAAGGAATGTATGTCGCAGCTGATCATTCGTAAATAGTTTGCGCGTTGGCGCCGAGTTTTGTTTCGAGTCTTGTGCGTTCCGCTTCCCGTTGCTGTGCTGTGCCCGTTCGTCACCACCTCATTTCCAAGATCCTTCACAACGATGTCGAGGAGGCTTGCGTGAGCACCCCACCCGCTGCGGTGTCGCTCGACGACAAGTACACGGCCACCGACGGCCGCGCGCTGATCTCGGGCGTCCAGGCCCTGGTACGGCTGACGCTGGAGCAGCGCCGGCTGGACGAGGCCCGCGGCCTGGACACCCGGGCCTTCGTCAGCGGATACCAGGGATCGCCGCTGGGCGGTGTCGACCTGGAGATGGGGCGCGCGGCCCGCTTCCTGGACGAGGCCGGCGTGGTCTTCAAGGCGGGCGTCAACGAGGAGCTGGCCGCCACGGCGGTGGCCGGCACCCAGATGCTCGGCCAGGTGCCCGGCCGCCGGCACGAAGGGGTGACCGGCTACTGGTACGGCAAGAACCCCGGCCTGGACCGCGCGGCCGACGCGATCCGGCACGCCACCCTCGCCGGGACCGCACCGCTCGGCGGCGCTGTCGCCTGGATCGGCGACGACCCCGGCAGCAAGTCCTCCACCGTGCCCAGCACCTGCGAGCGGATGTGCCAGAGCCTGGCGATGCCCGTCCTCGCGCCCGGGTCCGTCGCGGAGATCATCGAGTTCGGGCTGCACGCCGTCGCGCTGTCCCGCGCCACCGGCCTGTGGACCGGACTGAAGATCGTCGCCGATATCGCCGACGCCTCGGCGACCGTCGACTTCGACGCGGTGCGCCAGGGCATCCCCGAGCCGGACCGCACCGTGCGCCCCACGGCCCCCGCCCTCGTGGGCCCCGCCGCGCTCGACGCGGAACACGACATGCTCACCCGCCGCCTCGACCTGGCCCGCGCCTACGCCCGTAAAGCAGGGCTCAACAAGGTGACCTTCAGCGCCCGCCGTGCCACCCTCGGCGTGCTCGCCTCCGGGACCTCGTACGCCGTCGTGCAGCGCGCACTGGACGACCTGGGCCTGGACGAGGCGGCCATGGAGGCGCTGGGCATCCGGCTGATCCGGATGGGCATGCCGTTCCCCGTCGCCGACGAGGATCTGGTGGCCATGACCGGCGACCTGGAGCAGGTCCTCGTCGTGGAGGACAAGGTGCCGTTCCTGGAAGGGCTGCTCAAGGAGGCGCTGTACCGGACGGCGGACGCGCCCGTCGTCGTCGGGCGCCGGGAGGAGAGCGGGCGGCCGCTGCTCACCGCGCGCGGCACGCTGGGCGCCGAGGACGTGGCCCGGGCGCTGGCCCGCCGCATCGGCGCCGACCGGCTGCCCGACGGGGCCCGCGCGCACCTGGACGCGCTCACCCCGGCCCGCCCCGCCCGCATCACCCTGCCCACCGTCGCCGCCCGCACTCCGTACTTCTGCTCCGGCTGTCCGCACAACACCTCCACCCGCACCGACGACGGCACGCTCGTCGGCGTCGGCATCGGCTGCCACGCGATGATCGCGCTGGACGGCGCCGGGCGCGGCACGCAGATCGGGCTGACCCAGATGGGCGGCGAGGGCGCCCAGTGGATCGGCATCGCGCCCTTCACCGACGACGCGCACTTCGTGCAGAACCTCGGCGACGGCACGTTCCACCACTCCGGCTCGCTCGCCGTCCGCGCCGCCGTCGCCGCCGGCGTCACCATGACGTACAAGCTGCTCTACAACGACGCCGTCGCGATGACCGGCGGCCAGCGCGCCGAAGGCCGCCTCGACATCCCCGCCGTCATCCGACTGCTGGCCATCGAAGGTGTGCGCAAGGTCGTCGTCACCACCGCGGAGCCCGGCAGCTACCGCGGCGTACGGCTGGACCCGATCGCGACCGTGCGGCACCGAGACGACTTCGCCGAGGCCGAGCGGGAACTGGCCGCCACCGAAGGCGTGACCGTCCTGCTGCACGACGACCGCTGCGCCGCCGAGGAGCGGCGGCTGCGCAAGCGCGGCCAGCTGCCCACCCCGGTCGAGAAGGTCGCCATCAACGAGCGGGTCTGCGAGGGATGCGGGGACTGCGGCGACAAATCGACATGTCTTTCCGTGCAGCCCGTCGAGACCGAGTTCGGCCGCAAGACCCGCATCCACCAGGCGTCCTGCAACACCGACCTCAGCTGCCTCAAGGGCGACTGCCCGTCCTTCCTGCTCGTCGAGCCGGGCCGGAAGGAGCCCCGGAAGATCCCCGACCTGCCGGTGGAACTGCGCGAACCGGCCCGCCGGTTC
This sequence comes from Streptomyces sp. NPDC000151, assembly GCF_040301705.1. Lineage (NCBI taxonomy): Bacteria > Bacillati > Actinomycetota > Actinomycetes > Kitasatosporales > Streptomycetaceae > Streptomyces > Streptomyces sp. NPDC000151. The sequence goes on from NZ_JBEPFC010000001.1 coordinate 213,836, forward strand.
GGCCCTGCCGGCACCCTGCTGCGGATGCCCGGCGTCGGCGGCACCGGCGTGGTCACCGTCTCCCAGATCCTCCAGATGGCGGCCCGGCTGGACGGCCTGTACGCGGCCGGGCTGGAGCAGACCGGCCTCGCGCAGAAGGGCGGGCCCGTCCTCAGCGACCTGCGGATCGCCAAGACGCCGGTGACCGGCGCGCTGCGCGCCTCGCGCGGCACCGCCGACGTCCTGGTCGGCTTCGACCTGCTCGGCGCCGCCTCCGACAGCAACATGGCGGTGGCCCGCGCCGGCCACACCGTCGCCGTCGTCAACACCGCCGTCGTACCGACCGCCGCCATGGTCACCGGCCGCGTCGTGCTGCCCGGCTCGCCCGACGACGCCCTGGAACGCATCGAGTCGGTCACCCGCCGCGACGACAACCTCTACCTCGACGCGCAGGGCCTGGCCGAAGCCCTCTTCGCCGACCACATGCCGGCCAACATGGTGCTCATCGGCGCCGCCTACCAGCACGGCTGCCTCCCGCTGAGCGCCGAGGCCGTCGAGGACGCCATCCGCCTCAACGGCGCCGCCGTCGAGAAGAACCTCGCCGCCTTCCGCTGGGGCCGCGCCGCGGTGCTCGACCGCGGCGCCGTGACGGCCGCACTGGCCGCCCCCGAACGCCCGGTCGTCCGGATCACCCCGGCCGCCGCGGCGATCGCCGCCGAGCACACCACCGGGCACCTCGCCGACGAGGAGCTGCGCGCGGCCATCGCCACCCGCACCGCCGACCTCATCGGCTACCAGAACGAGCGGTACGCCCGCCGGTACGCCGACGACGTCGCCCGTGTCGCGGCCCTCGCCCAGGAGCGCGGCGGCGCCGAAGCCGGTGCCTCCATCGCCCTCGCCTACGCCCGCGGCCTGCACAAGCTCATGGCGTACAAGGACGAGTACGAGGTGGCCCGGCTGCATCTCGACGCCACGGAACAGGCCAAGCTGGACGACGAATTCGGCACCGGATCGAGCGTCTCCGTCCTGCTGCACCCGCCCGTTCTGCGCGCCCTCGGCATGAAGCGCAAGATCCGGCTGCGCCGCACGGCGCCGGTCGCCTTCCGGTCCCTGCGCGCCGGCCGCGTGCTGCGCGGCACCTCCCTGGACCTCTTCGGGTACGCCGAGGTCCGGCGCGTGGAGCGCGCCCTGATCGGCGAGTACCGCCAGTTGGTGCGCGGCGCGCTCGCCCACCTCACGCCGGAGAGCGCCGACGCCGTGCGCGCCGTCGCGGAGCTGCCGGACCTCGTGCGCGGGTACGAGGACATCAAGCTCGCGCGCGTCGCGGACTTCCGCGAGCAGGCCCGCGCCGCACTCGCGGGTCTCGGTACCACCACTGCCCGTCCCGCAGCGGGCACGCACATGGAGGCACGATGACCGTCGACCGGATGCTGCCCACCCGGGAGGCCGAGGACCTGCTCGACCTCACCCGCGACATCGCCGACAAGGAGCTCGCGCCGCGCGTCGACAAGCACGAGCGCGAAGAGCTGTACCCGGAGGGCCTGTTCACCACCCTGGGCGCGGCCGGACTGCTCGGCCTGCCCTACCCGGAGGAGTACGACGGCGGGGGCCAGCCGTACGAGGTGTACCTCCAGGTCATTGAGGAGCTGGCGGCCCGCTGGGCGGCCGTCGCGGTGGCCGCCAGCGTGCACACCATGTCCGCGTACGCCCTGATGACGTACGGCAGCGAGGAGCAGCGGCACCGCTGGGCGCCCGGGATGCTCGGCGGTGACCAGGTCGGCGGCTACAGCCTCTCCGAGCCGCAGGCCGGCTCGGACGCCGCCGCGCTGACCTGCAAGGCCGTGCGGGACGCCGACGGTTACCGGATCACCGGCAGCAAGGCGTGGATCACCCACGGCGGCAAGGCCGACTTCTACACCCTCTTCGCCCGCACCGCCGTCGGCAGCCGCGGCATCTCCTGCTTCTTCGCGCCCGGCGCCGCCGAAGGGCTGACCTTCGGACGGCCCGAGGAGAAGATGGGCCTGCACGCGATCCCGACCACGGCGGCGCACTGGGACGGCGCGCTCATCGAGGCGGACCGGCTGATCGGCAGCGAGGGCCAGGGCCTGCAGATCGCGCTGTCCGCACTGGACTCCGGGCGGCTGGGCATCGCGGCGTGCGCCACCGGCGTCGCGCAGGCGGCCCTGGACGCGGCCGTCACGTACGCCAACGAGCGCACCGCCTTCGGCCGGAAGATCATCGACCACCAGGGCCTCGGCTTCGTCCTCGCGGACATGGCCGCCGCCGTCGACTCGGCACGCGCCACCTACCTCGACGCCGCCCGCCGCCGCGACGCGGGCCGCCCGTACAGCCGCCAGGCCAGCGTCGCCAAGCTCATCGCGACCGACGCCGCGATGAAGGTCACCACGGACGCCGTGCAGGTCTACGGCGGATACGGCTACACGCGGGACTTCCCCGTCGAGCGCTACATGCGCGAAGCCAAGATCATGCAGATCTTCGAGGGAACGAACCAGATCCAGCGGCTGGTCATCAGCAGACAGCTGTCGCGTCCCTGAGAGGCAGCGGCTCCCGGCGGCACGTCCGGGAGCCGCTGCTTTTTGCAGGTGCTGTTTGAAATGTTTCATTGTTTCGCTGCGTGAGTGGTAGACACTCGCGTGTCCGCCTACTACCTTCCAGCGACAGCGCGTTGAAACGATCCAATCCGGATATGACTCTACGGGGACTCGCCAAGCTGAAGGGAAGACGGTATGACCGAGGCAGCAAGCGGCACGGGAAGCGGTGGGGTGGCGCGCAGGACCGTGCTCGCCACGACTCTCGGCGCCACCTCCGTGGCCCTGGCCGGAGGACTGGGGGCCGCCACCCCGGCAGCGGCCGAGCCGGTCCTCGGCGGGATACCGGCGTCCGCCGGAATGCCTTCCGGTGGGACATCCGTGACCGGGCTGACCGTGGAGCACCGCACCGCGCCCCTCGGAGTGGACGCGGCCAGGCCCCGCTTCGGATGGCGCCTGGAGTCTGCCGTTCGCGGGCAGCGGCAGACCGCCTACCGGATCCTGGTGGCCACCACTCCTCAGCGCCTGAACAGCCCCGGCTCCGCCGACGTATGGGACAGCGGCCGTGTCACCTCCGCCGACTCGGTGGCCGTGCCGTACGGAGGCAAGGGGCTCGCGGCGTCCACGCGGTACCACTGGACCGTCCTGGTCTGGGACAAGGACGGCCGCCCCGTCTCCCACAGCCCCACCGCCCACTTCGAGACCGGCCTGCTGAGCACCGACGGAGTGGCCGGCTGGGACGGCGCCAAGTGGATCGGGATGGCGGGGAAGAAGCCCAACAGCCCCGGGGCGCCGATGCTGCGCAGCGAGGTGCCCCTGCGCGCAGGCAAAGCGGGCAGAGCAGGCAAGGCAGCCAGAGCAGGCAGCTCCGGGCAGGTGAGCGAGGCGCGGTTGTACGTCTCGGCGCTGGGCGTGTACGAGGCCTACGTCAACGGCAGCCGGGTGGGAGTGCCGCACGGCAAGGGCGAGACGCACGAGCTGCTGACGCCGGGCTGGACCAACTACGACCGCACGGTCAGCTATCTGACGTACGACGTCACCGACCTGGTGGCCCGTGACCGCGACCGGGTCACGCTGGGCGCGGTGCTCGGCAACGGCTGGTACAACAGCCGGATCTCCGAGGGCAGTACGTACTACGCGAAGAGCGGCCACCGCCTGGCGCTGAAGGCGAAACTGCTGATCCGGTACGGCGACGGCACCACACAGACGGTGGTCACCGAGCCCGGTGCGGGCTGGAAGGCGACGGACACGGGCCCTTACCGCGCCGACGACATCTACGACGGCCAGACCTACGACGCGCGCAAGGAGCTGCCCGGCTGGGCGGCGAACGGCTTCGACGACGCGGCCTGGCAGGCGGCCGACGAGGACGACTTCACCGCCCGTTTTCCCGGCGCCGGGCTCGTCGCGTACCCAGGTGAGTCCGCACGGCTGGCGCCCGAGTGGGACCGGCGACCGCAGTCCGTCGTCGTCTACGGCACGGTCGCCGGCAAGAGCTCCAGCGCCAACGGCAAGGGGCACATCGTCGTCGACCGGTCCCGGTCCACCACCGACGCCGAAAAGGCCGCACACACCGCCGTCACCCTGCGCGCCGGCGACACCGCGGTCTTCGACCTCGGCCAGAACATGGTCGGCGTGCCCCGCTACACCGTCAGCGGCCCCGCGGGCGCCCAGGTCGTTCTCCGGTTCGGGGAGATGCTCAACGACGACAGCGCGGGCGCGGACGGCCCCGAGGGCTCGGTCTACCGGGCGAATCTGCGTTCCGCCAAGGCGACCAGCACATACACCCTCAAGGGCGGCGCGCCGGAGACCCACCAGGACTCGCTGTCCTTCTACGGCTTCCGCTACGTCGAGGTCACGGTGGCCACCGCCGGCGCGGCGGTCACCGTTTCGGAGGTGACCGGGAAGGTCGCCACCTCGGCCCTGGACGACATCGGCAGCATCACCACCGACGACGAGCAGGTGAACCAGCTGTTCGGCAACGCGCGTTGGGGCCAGCGCGGCAACTACCTGTGGATCCCCACCGACTGCCCGCAGCGCGACGAGCGGCTCGGCTGGACCGGCGACACGCAGCTCTTCGCCAACACCGGCCTCTACAACGCCGACGCCGTGAACTTCCTCAGCCACTTCGCCGAGTACAACCTGGCCGCATCGCAGGAGGTGTACGGCGTCGACGGCGCGCAGTTCACCGCGGTGGCACCGGGGGCGCGGTACGAGCCCAAGCAGCCGTGCAGCGGCTGGGCCGACGCGGGTGTGGTCGTGCCCTGGACCGTGTGGCAGATGTCGGGCGATGCCACCGTGGTCGAGCGCTGCTGGCCGGCGATGACGAAGTACCTCGACTGGATCCGCCGGCGCACCGGCGACAAGTACGCCGGTCCGGGCGCGATCTTCGGAGACTGGCTGGCCTTCCAGCGCACCAGCGCCCAGTTCATGAGCGACGTCTACTACGCGCACTCCACCCGGCTGATGGCGGACATGGCCCGCGCCATCGGCCGCGACGCCGAAGTGAAGGAGTACCGCGACCTGTTCTCCCGCATCAAGGGGGCGTTCACGGCGAAGTACCTGGCCACGGACTCCGCGGGCAGGCTGACGGTCCGGTCGGGCCTGGACGGCGCCTCGGCCGTCGAACCGGGCGGCAGCGAGCAGCCCACCGAGGACAACACGCAGACCGCACTGCTGTGGGTGCTCAAACTCGGCCTGTACGACACGCAGGCCCAGCGCCGTCAGCTGGTCGAGCTGCTCGCGGAGAACATCGAGAACAGCGCGGCCTACAAGCGGGCCCACCCGGACAGCAGCCGGGTGGACTACGACGAGTACACCCTGTCCGTGGGCTTCCTCGGCGTGAACGTGCTCGCCCCGGTCCTCACCGCCGAAGGCCGGCCCGACCTCGCGTACCGGCTGCTCCACCAGGACGCCATGCCGTCGTGGCTGTACTCGGTGAAGAACGGGGCCACCACGGTCTGGGAGCGGTGGAACTCCTACTCCAAGGAGGACGGCTTCGGCCCGGTCGAGATGAACTCGTTCAACCACTACTCCTACGGCGCCATCGTGGAGTGGATGTACGAGGACATGGCCGGGATCGCCAAGGACCCGGCCCACCCCGGATTCCGGCACTTCTTCCTCCAGCCGCACCCCGATCCGACCGGAAGGATCCGGGAGGTGACCGGTGCGCACCGCTCGCCGTACGGCAGGATCGTCAGCGAGTGGCGGGTACACGGCGAGACGCTGACGTACCACGCGGTCGTCCCGCCGAACAGCAAGGCGACGCTGCGCATCCCCACCGCCGATCCGTCCACCGTCCGCGAGGACCGGTCCCCACTGGCCGGGGCGTCCGGCGTGAAGTTCCTCGGCTTCGCCGACGGCACCGCCGAGTACCTGCTCGATTCGGGCAGCTACCACCTCACGGGCACGCTGCGCTGAGACGGCGCAGCACCCGGCCGAGGGGCGGTGATCACCGCCCCTCGGGGCTGCGGATACGGTGCGGAGATGGCAGACATGTTCGAGGAAGTGGCGGGTGATCCGGCGTGCTGATCGATGAGCTGCGGCAGGAGCTGCCGGACGGGCGGCTGGTCGAGGACCCGGAGGTCGCCGCCGGATTCGTGCACGACGAGGCGGAGTGGGCGCCGCACGGCACGCCCCGCGTCGTCGTCCGGCCGCGCACGGCGGAGGAAGTACGCACCGTCGTCCGCGCCTGCCTGCGGCACGGCGTCCCGCTCGTCACCCGCGGCGCCGGCACCGGCCTCTCCGGCGGCGCCAACGCCGTCGAGGGCTGCGTCGTGCTCTCCACCGAGCACATGAACACGATCCGGGAGATCGACCCGGTCGAGCGGCTCGCGGTCGTCGGTCCCGGCGTCGTCAACGACGACCTGCGCGCCGCCTGCGCCGAGCACGGCCTGTGGTACCCGCCGGACCCGGCCAGCGCCCCCTGGTCCACCATCGGCGGCAACGTCGCCACCAACGCGGGCGGCCTGTGCTGCGTGAAGTACGGCGTCACGCGGGACTACGTGCTCGGGCTGGAGGCCGTGACCGGCACCGGCGAGCTCGTCCGGCTGGGCCGGCGGACCGCCAAGGGCGTCGCCGGGTACGACCTCGCCGGACTCCTCGTCGGCTCCGAAGGCACGCTCGGGGTAATCACCGAGATCACCGTACGGCTGCGCCCGCAGCGCGAGCCGGAGCGCACGGTCGCCGGGTACTTCTCCTCCGTCGTGGACGCGGGCCGCGCCGTCGCCGCGGTCGGCGCCGCCGGGCTCACCCCCTCGGCGCTGGAGCTGATCGACCGGCACTGCCTGGCCGCCGTCGACAAGTGGAAGAACATGGGCCTGTCCGTCGACGCGGACGTGGTGCTGCTCGGCCGTACGGACGCGCCCGGTCCGGCCGGCGAGCAGGAGGCCGCGCACATGCTCGCCTGCTTCGAGGAGGCGGGCGCCACCTGGGCCGCGCAGTCCACCGACCAGGAGGAGGCCGACGCGCTGTTCGCGGCCCGGCGGCTCGCCTACCCGGCGCTGGAACGCCTCGGCCCGGTCCTCACCGAGGACGTGTGCGTCCCCAAGGCCGCCGTACCCGAGATGCTCGCCCGCATCGAGCGCGCCGCCGCCCGTCACGACACCCTCATCGCCAACATCGCGCACGCCGGCGACGGCAACCTCCACCCGCTGCTGATCACCCCGCCCGGCGACACCGCGGCCCAGGAGCGCGCGCAGGCTGCCTTCCACGAGATCATCGCGGACGCGATCGACCTCGGTGGCACGGTCACCGGCGAGCACGGCGTCGGGCTCCTCAAGCGCGACGGCCTGGCACAGGAGCTGTCCGCGCCCGTCCTGGACATGCACCACGCGATCAAGACCGCGCTGGACCCGCAGGGCATCCTCAACCCCGGCAAGGTCGTGCCCGAACGCGCCCGTCCGCAGGGCGCCGGCTGACTCGGACGATCCCCGGCGGAAGGCCGCCCGGTGCACGGAAAACCGAGGTCCGTGGGAAACCGGGGGCCCAGGGGCGCTAGCGTGGTGCGTGCCGTTGACCACCGGCTGCGGGCCGGTCGCGGACGCATCGCGCGGAAGAAGGAAACCATGCAGGTCGGAGCCGTCTGTTGAGAATCTTGCACACCTCCGACTGGCATCTCGGTCGCTCCTTCCACCGCGTGAACATGCTCGGCCACCAGCGCGCCTTCCTCGATCACCTCGTCGAGACCGTCCGCGAGCAGCGGGTCGACGCGGTGCTCGTCGCGGGCGACGTGTATGACCGGGCCGTCCCGCCGCTCGCCGCCGTAGAGCTGTTCGACGAGGCGCTGCACCGCCTCGCCGACCTCGGTGTACCCACCGTCATGATCTCCGGGAACCACGACTCGGCCCGCCGGCTCGGCGTGGGCGCCCGCCTCATGGCGAAGGCCGGCATCCACCTGCGCACCGACCCAGCCGGCTGCGGCACGCCCGTCGTGCTCACCGACGAGCACGGCGACGTCGCCTTCTACGGCCTGCCGTACCTCGAACCCGCGCTGGTCCGCGACGCGCTCGGCGCCGAGAAGGCCCAGCACACCCCGGTACTGCGCGCGGCCATGGACCGGGTGCGGGCCGACCTCGCCGACCGGCCCGCCGGCACCCGCTCCGTCGTCCTCGCGCACGCCTTCGTCACCGGCGGCGCGCCCAGCGACAGCGAGCGCGACATCACCATCGGCGGCGTCGCCTCCGTACCGGCCGACGTCTTCGACGGCGTGGACTACGCGGCCCTCGGCCACCTGCACGGCTGCCAGATGATCACCGAGCGGGTGCGGTACTCCGGCTCCCCGCTCGCCTACTCCTTCTCCGAGGTGCAGCACCGCAAGTCGATGTGGCTCATCGACCTGGGCGCGGACGGCGCCGTGGAGGCCGAGCGGCTGCCGTGCCCCGTGCCGCGCCCGCTCGCCCGCCTCCGCGGCCGCCTCGACGACCTGCTCGCCGACCCCGGCCTCGCCCGGCACGAGGAGTCCTGGGTCGAGGCCACCCTCACCGACCCCGCGCGCCCGCACGAGCCGATGGCCCGGCTCACCGCGCGCTTCCCGCACACCCTCGCGCTCGCCTTCGAGCCCGAAGCACGCGACGGCGGCCCCGACGTCTCCTACGCGCAGCGGCTGCGCGGCCGCAGCGACCAGGAGATCGCCGAGGACTTCGTGGCCCACGTGCGGCCCGGACGCGCCGCCGACGCGGCGGAGCGCGCTCTGCTCGGCGCGGCGTTCGACGAGGTACGGACCGACCAGGCGGCGAAGGAGTCGGCGTGAAGCTGCACCGGTTGACCCTCACCGCCTTCGGGCCGTTCGGCGCCGCCCAGACCGTCGACTTCGACCGGCTCTCCGGCGCCGGGCTCTTCCTGCTGCACGGCCCGACCGGCGCCGGCAAGACCTCCGTCCTGGACGCCGTCTGCTTCGCGCTGTACGGCTCCGTGCCCGGCGCCCGCCCCGGCGGCCAGTCCCTGCGCAGCGCCCTCGCCGCACCCGGCACGCTCACCGAGGTCGTCCTCGACCTGACCGTCGCCGACCGCCGGCTGGAGATCACCCGGCGCCCCGAGCAGCCCCGCCTGAAGAAGCGCGGCACGGGCACGACGATGGAGAAGGCGTACAGCGCGCTGCGCGAGTTCGACCCGGTGGCGGGGGAGTGGAGGGCGCTCAGCCGGTCCCACCAGGAGATCGGCGAGGAGGTCCAGCAGCTGCTCGGCATGAGCAAGGAGCAGTTCTGCCAGGTCGTGCTGTTGCCGCAGGGCGAGTTCGCGAAGTTCCTGCGGGCCGACGCCGAGGCCCGCGCCAAGCTGCTCGGCCGGCTCTTCGACACCCGCCGGTTCGCCGCCCTGGAGGAGCGGCTCGCCGGGCTGCGGAAGACAGCGGCCGACCGGGTCACCGCCGCCGACGACCGGCTGCTCGCGCTCGCCCACCGGATGGCACAGGCCGCGGGTGACACCCCGGACCTGCGCGACGCCTCGGTGCCCGCTCCGGGCCGGGCCGAGGAGGAGCCCGCCACGGGTACCGGCCGTGGTTCTCGTACGCGAACGAAGAAGACCGCCGCCCCGAGCCGTACGGACGCCGCGCCGGCACCCGGCGAACCGGGCTTCGCCGCCACCGTCCTGGCATGGGCGGCCGTCGCCCGGGCCGGTGCGCGCGAGCGGCTGGAGATCGC